>JAYXXD010000039.1:0-13439 GCA_036019775.1 Thermoplasmatota archaeon | reverse complement strand
GTGTGGAAGAATTGATTGAAGCAGTCAAACCACACTTTTCCTACGTCAGACGTTTTTCTCCAGAAGCTTCGAGAAATTCTTCCTCAGAAGTTTACCTTATTTGTAGAAATCACACGCCCTGGAATGCAACTTCAACATCTGTGCTTGACAGATACGAAGAAGCAGTAAACAAAATCCTTGGAGGCGATGAGATTCAAGATGATGTTGCAGCAACCAAGACAAGTTTCACAGTTCGACGCAAGAAAATGAATTGAAACTTTGATAATCGTTGCAGATTATGTTCAGACCATGTTAACAACATGTATTCATGATCTCAAAGCCAATCGAACAATTCGGTCAATATCTGGCTTCATTGTCCGCTCTTACCCATTATCGATGATATTTGCTCGAGGTCGTTGGCTTCCATTTCGGCAGATCCTTGTTGCTGACGAAAGTGGTTGGGTTCTGGTCAAAGTCTGGGGGTCGCGTGCTACAGAACTGCTTCGAGGTCAGGAAATTCAGTTGCAGAAGACCTTTTGCTTTGACCGCGATGGGATGTTACACCTTTCCTTAGGCATCCATTCAGAGCTCAAGATTTGCACGCAAGCATAAAGAAGGGGAGGTCGTGGGCCAATTACCAACTGAGGCACCATTATGACAGAGCGAGCAAAAAATTGCACATCGTCCGGCGTTCCATTAACCGAAACTGGCTCTACAGCTTTTCCTTGTCCAAATTGTGGCAATTCGATAGGTCGCAGCCCACGATGTCGTGATCAAGGAGTTTCCTACACTTGCTCTGCGTGCGGATTCGTTGGACCCTGAGGTGATGATATGGGCATGGTAGCAATGACATACAAAGTAAACCCTGATGCAGAAATGGAAAGTGTTGACACTGACATGATTTCCTCCACAATCTCAACATTTGGTGACGACAATTACGACGTTCAAAGTGTTGAAGTCAAACCTCTTGCTTTTGGTCTCAAATTTGTTCAAGTCCACGTTGTTATGAACGACGGTGAAGGTCTGGCTGATGCATTTGAAGAAAAGATGGCTTCTATTTCTGGCGTTGGCGAGATTGAAGTTATCTCAATGGGTCTGCTCTGAATCAAAGCTGATTCAGTGGTGTTCGCATAAACTCTCGAAGCAGTATTGTTGCATACGATCCGCTTGAAAGTGTGAATCTGAACTTCAAACAAGCACCATCAGGATGCCATCGGCTTCCCTTAACAGGGCCTTGACTCCATTTTTCTCCGAGTGAATCGTTGGATGCCTTTGGTGCGACCTCTACGGTAAATTCACCAAAAGACGTTGTCATCGAACGACGTGTTCCGCTCGTTGTAAGTCGAGGAATGTCCTCAATCTCCCAATCAATTTCAGATAATCCCATTTCTGCGAGCACGGATTCTTCCAATTCTCCGGGTTTTCCATCGCATGTTCGGATGTCTCTTCCGGGTAAAGGGCCAGTTAACGACAATCGACCAAGTTGACAATTTCTACCGATTCGCGGAGCAGTTCGCTCTTCAACCGTTACACAATTGTTGGCAGAAAGTTGCCCTCGCTCATCGAGCCGTCCAACTAGATCTCCTGCTTCAGGTGTTGTAATGCTCATTCCCTGCTCAAGTCGCTTCCGCAACGTTCGATTAAAAACAACAGATTGGAGTGCGTGGATTGTCATAAGTTGAAGGTTGTTTGGTAATTTTCTGATCGCTCCGATATGGTCTTCAGGATTGTTGAGCAAATGTTCTGTCATTCGTCGTTCATATCCGAGCCAATCTGGTGCAAGGTCAAGTCCTTCCTGAGTAATTCCATTTTCGCGAATGTGCTTACGGAATTCAGCAACATCCGGGCTTTCAAATTCGCCTTCCTTGCTGATGTATGTTAATGCCGCATCCTCCCATTTGTGTTGAACGATACAGTGGCCAACTTCTGCAGTCACTGCTCGTCCACTACCAAATCGTTGTGGTCCTATCCAGTTTGGAAATCGCCCAGCACCAAGTTTCTCTTCCATGTTGGTTTTGATTCGACTAACTTCGTCCATTGCTTCCTCTTCAGTCATCGGAGTTCCGTCTTCATGGGCACAACCTCGGACGACAATTGTGAAGCGATTTCCTCGATGGTTTCCAAAGCCTATCTTTTGATGCGTTCGACCAAGAACTTCGATCGTTGCGTCAGGAATATTGATTTCAGCAACTTTGAATTGAGGAGCATCAATCACAAACAGTTGTGATGTAACCGCACGTTTGTCCTTGGTTCCTGCAAAGAAGATACGGTTTCTTGAGATGCTTAACTTCTTAGCGAGATTGTTGCAAAATCGATTCGTTTCCCAATTTGTGAGCGTAATTTTTGCAACAGTAAACCTCCCTTTTGGGTTCAATGAAACGGTGGTGGCAATCTCATCAACACGGAAGTCTGCAACTCGTGATTTCAAGACGCCTCCTATGCCATCATCGGTTGTAGCATATCCAATGAGACCGATGGCATCAGCCAGCGAATCGTTTGGCTGCATGGCAGCCACCTCATAGCGTTAGACTTTCAAAATCGTTGGACAGACTGTCAACAATCTCGTTGAGAATTGCATCTGGCTTGGCTTTTCCAGTCGTTCGAATATAGAATTCAGGAGGGTCAAGGTCTGGGTGGCCAGGGAAGTAATTTGCATATTCAACAGACGAATGGTTGTTTAATCGGTCACGGAGAATTTGAAGAGCTGTGTGTGACTCTCCAGTAATTCGTAGTCGGAGTTCATTTTTCTCATGAATGAGGACCTTAACTGGCATGATATCGTTCCACCGACCAACCTCCCCGTCTTGAACCTTGCCGTTGTTAATGGAGCGGGATTTGTCTCATCTGAGGTCATTTTACCCTGTCACTTAAACACCCTCTTGTCCTCGCATTGCTCATGGACACCTCGAATTATGAGGACCAGATGGCAGAATATTCTGGTTTGTTCCAACGATTTTCTCTACCTATACTCATTGTTTCGGGTTTGTTAACCGTTGCATTAGGTACTCATTTGGCAGTTTCTCCTCCTGAGTTTAGGACGGATTTGAACGACTTTGCTCCTCAATCTGATTCGAATCAGGCTCATGAAGACATTCACAAATTTTTCCCTGATGAATCTCGACCGATGTTTGTCCATGTAACTCGCGACAATGGCGGCAATATATTGAGTATGGATTCCTTAATTGAGATGGACTCAGATCTCTCTCAATTGAAATCAGATGAACGTGTTCAACTGACGGCTGTTGAATCGTGGACAACATCTCCGGGCATGATACAAATTGCATTGGATGAACAATCGCCAGGTACAACCCTCACTGATTATCAGGACTGGCCATCACTTGTGGATGCGATAATCGATGACGATACAACCTGTGCAATCAATCCGGAAGATGCATTGCTCAGTACGGTTAATTTTGTAGGTTCAGCGCTGATCAACAAGAATCTCGACATTTCCAATACATGTTCGTACATGAGCAATGGGAATGGTGATGCAGTTCCTGCAGCTGACTCAACTGCATGGGTTCTCGAAATAGATCCTGAATTGGAGGAAGAAGAACGCAGAGAAGTTCAGCATCGTATCAGGCTTGCTTTCCATGATGTTAGCGATTCTTCAAATCTGACGTATTCTGTTGCATCTCTTGATCTGATGTCGTATGATATCGACCAAGGAACATTCGATAATCTTGCGTTGCTGATTCTTTTTGCAACGATGGTTGTTATTGCGTTATTATTTGTAGCGTTTCGAAACGTCAAAGGCGTTTTGTTCCCTGTTGTAAGTCTGAATGTGGCACTCGTTTTCACATATGGATTCTTGAATCTTGCAGGTATACAGTTCACTGCACTTGAAGTCGCCGTCGCTCCTCTCGTCCTTGGATTGGGCATTGACTATGCCATTCACCTGCAACGAGCCTTTGCATATCATCGCAACAACACTGAGGATGTTGCTGAAGCTTGGATGCGAGCATGTGGTAAACTAAGCGTACCGCTTTCTCTTGCAGTTGTCACTACCGTTGCTGCATTTTTGGCGAATGTCGTGTCACCATTGCCACCGCTTGCCACGTTTGGTGTTGCATTGGCATTTGGAGTAATCTGTGCCTTCTTAACGTCAACTCTCTTGATTGGAGCTCTTCATGTGACATTTAGTGGTGAAACGAAATCAACCGAGCGTAAGCCACTAAAGTTAACGAATTTGACTCAACCTTTGCTGCAACTCCATCGAAAACAACAGGTTGCAGTTCTCTTGGTAGCTATCGCTATCTCGGGAGCATCGGTCATCGGTGCTATGCAACTTGAGACTGATTTCGATTTATCAGACTTCGTAAACGAAGATATGGAAATCATGTCGGTGCGTGATGATATCAATTCGAATTATGATAGTGCAGGATGGAAATATGTCTATGTTCTCATGGAGCCAGTTGGAGGAGGAGTCATCCCTGATGATGTTACACTTCTCGATAATTTGCGTGACCTTCATTCGGATTTAAGAAACAATCACGATGTTGTTGGAACGGATGAACGATTCCCTTCTCCATCGTATGAAGGTCCTTACGTTGTTTTACGAGATGCGATTTTGCGTAATCCAACATTTGGTGAAAATCATGGTCTCGAGGTCGACAAGAACGATGTTTGGGATGATCCATCGAGAGAAGACATCGATTTAGGCGTAGTGTTTGCCGCCCTTCAGAACAATTACACTGTCGCAGACCCCTTATCAGGAAAGACGTGGAGTGATCGTGTCAACGCAACCGTTCATCTTGACGGTAGCAACATCGCTCATCTTCGCACTGAGGTCCGTGTTGAAGCGACAACATCAACGGAATCCAAGCGAGTAGTTGAAAAGTTTGAATCAATGATTGGTCAAAGTGATGATGATGGAACCTTGCGTGCTTCATTGAAGGATTATGCTGTCATCCATGTGACTGGTGACCTCGTAGTCTTGCAACAAGTTCTCGATGGTTTGTCTTCATCTCAACTTAAATCGACAGCAATCTCATTGATCGTTTCCTTTGCAGTTCTTCTCCTCTTGACCCGACGTATTCTCCCTGCGTTCATTGTCTTGTTACCGGTTGGTATGGCTTCACTTTGGGTGGTTGGTTCAATGGCAGTTCTTGGAATCAAATGGAACGTATTGACAGTACTGGTCACAGCCCTTACCCTAGGAATTGGTATCGATTATACGATTCATATGTGGAGAAGAATTGAATGGGAATTGCAACGCCAGGACGACCACTGGGATGCGCTTCGTACCTCGCTTGAAACAACCGGTGTTGCGTTAATGCTTTCAGCGGCTACAACTGCGGCAGGATTCCTTGTTCTCATGCTATCACCAATGCCTGTGATCCAGGATTTCGGACTCATTACTGCTGTAACCGTGTTCTTTTCACTGGTACTGGCGCTCGTGTTGCTTCCTGTTCTTCTTGAATTAGCGGCAAGAGCCCAGGAAGCAGCTGATAATGGGGCTTAACTGAGCGCTTCGATGACACTTTCCATGTCGAGGCCTTGATCTCTTGCAACCAATGCGAGCGACATCCACCCAGTCACATGTACAAGCGCTCGTTGTTTACGAGCAGCTCTTCGCTGTACTTCATCTGCTTCAAGCCCTGAGTTTCGAGCAATATACTTGAGCAATCGTCGAGATGTTGAAGCCCGAGGATCGTTTACTTCTTCTTTGATTTGAGCTACAACATTCCTTTTTTCTGTTGTGGGTTGTCCAGAATGTGATTCTCTTTCTTCCTCACTTTCCTTCGTTGACAAATCAAATTCCACAGGACGGAGCAATCTCTGTGGCCGAGGATACCAACCAAGGGGGGTAGAAGATGATGAAAAATCAGCAACAGGTGACAGATTTTCTTGTCCTCCTGTTAACCATCCTGACCTGATCAGTGATTGAACGGCTTCTACAGCTTCATCTGGTTTGAGCCATCCCATATCAAGTGATAAAATTCGTTCGATATCCAGAGCATCGAGTTCTGTTTCACCTCGATAGCATATTGCAAGAACTCTGCGTATGTCTTCTGCATCATCTTCTGTCAGCAAATCACTTCCTCAATTTCATTCAAATTGGTCTTCCATTCCAAGACATTCAACAAAGACATGTCCAGTCAGAGTTCAGCGTCATTTAATGCTCATGATGGTCACTCTTGAGACTTCCCAATCAATGTTCAGAGAACCTGAAGTGAAGGTTCTTAATCACTGGAAGACTGCCACCCTTGACTGGTAGTATGGTTCGTGAGTACATCGCCCGTGACCCTAGAACGGGTCTTCCTATCGCAACGGGAGGTCGTAAGGCTCGTAAATCCACCAAGAAAGAGCGCACTGGGCCTTGGCTTGAGTGCACACGACAAGAGATTCTAGATCTATCAACTGGAGATATAAACGAAGTCATGGTCAACTGGGATGGACAAAGGGTTGCTCTTTCTCGAGTTGATGGTGTTCTTGGTCTTGGACGATTGAAAGGGGTTTGGGCTGACCGAGCGCATAATAGCCTCCTCCTTGCACTTGAATCTGAGGATGCGAAAATCCGAATTGCTGGCCTTGAGGTCTTGCCTATTGTTGCTGAACAGCGATCTGATGAATTGTTCGACTGGCTTTCAGTACTCTTGGATGATGACGATTTAGGTGTTCGTAAGGCTGCAAGTTCCTGTCTTGAACAAGCCGCTCCAACATTTCCATCTGGGGTTGATAGCTCTTTGGCACAAGAATTACGCTCGTCGATACCTGCTCGAAGCGAACCTGCTTGGCGTGGATTGAAGGCGTTAACTGAGACGTGGCCAGAGGTTGTCTGTGATCATATTGATGAACTGCTCTTAATTGATGATGTACGTCTTCGACGGAAAGCTTCGAAACTCCTCCGGAACATCGTTCAGAAAGCGGGAGCAATGGGCTGGGATTTGATTTCTTGGGGATTAAACGATGCTGATGCTGAAGTTCGAAGAAATGCTTCACAAACGCTTGCATCTCTCTCAAAGAAGGAACCACGTATCGCTATTATGCTCACAGAACGAGCGATTCTCGATACCGATGAGAAAGTTCGAAACAATGCGCTTCGTGCTATTCGATCGATGGATACTGATGATTCACGTGCTCGAAACCTCATCATGAACGGAGCACGACATCCCAATGTTGTTGTTCGCCGTTCGTGCATAGAAATGCTTCCAATGCTTTTGGTTGAGGACAAATTACGCATTGTTGCAACCGAACTATTGCAAAGTGAAACTCATCAAGAATTGAAGAAATTGTTGACTGAAATGACTTATGACGCTTCGATAGAGGGGACTGAAGACGAAAAGAATGCGTTTCTTTCTCCAGCATTACCTGTACCTGCATTGGAGCGTGAGGTTGCCCACGCTCAAGGGAAAGCTGTAGGCTTGGAAAATGCTCCAATTGAAATGCCTCTTCTTGATGCGCCTGTCGATAATGAACAACTTGACTCGTAACGACATGGTTATGAGGGGGTGTTTGGTCGGTGGTTCATCGAGGTCATCACATGATGGACGACAAAGAACTCCAGTTCGACCGACTATGGGAAGGAATTACGCCAAAAGGTGTGAACCGAACCAAGGCATTGAAATTCCGACAATACATCCTTGAGCACGTTCGACAAATGCGTCGTCCGCTCAACCGTGATAACGCTAAGAAGTACTGGTTAGGCCAGCTTCAGGCTGAAATTAAGGATCGAGACAACTTTTGATGTGCGTGGGGGCCACCTCCGTCTCGGTGGCCTGAACAAAGGAGACGGAAGGAGCGCACATGTTCACAAAGACACGATTCGATTCTCTTCAACTTCCTGATGGTATTATGCAAGGCATCTCATCTCTTGGATGGGAATGCTTGACAGAAGTTCAAAGGGACACGATTCCATTGGCTCGCTCTGGAAGAGATGTTATTGGCCAAGCTCGAACCGGTTCTGGTAAGACCGCTGCGTTTGGTATACCAATCATCGAGCGTTGTCAACCAACTGGGAGCCTTCAAGGCTTGGTTCTAGCACCAACGCGTGAACTTGCTCAACAAGTTGCTGAGGAAATGAATCAGTTGCAGGGCAATGTTGGGCTTTCCATTATGACAGTTTACGGGGGGACCGATCTCGAGAAGCAAGCAAAAGGTCTCGGTGAAGGTGTTGATCTCATCGTCGGGACCCCTGGGCGTGTTATGGACATGTCTGAACGTGGCCATATCGACCTTGGTAAGGTTGAGATTTTTTGTCTTGATGAAGCCGATCGAATGCTGGACATGGGTTTCCTTCCAGACATTATGTGGATACTTGAACGTACGTCGTCACGGGAACAAACGTTGTTGTTTTCTGCAACTTTTCCACAAGAGATATTGGATGCTGCAAATGAGTTTACAAACAATCCTGAATTTGTCATGACAAATGAAGAAGAGCTCGATGTACCACCAATCGATTTGTACACGATTTCGATCGGTCGTGCAAACAAATTGTGGGCTTTAGGCCGTCTCCTCGTTCGAATGGGCGATGATGACCAATGCATCATTTTTTGCAACACAAAGCGCATGGTTGACCTTGCAGTTCAACGATTGCAAAAGCATCGATTCGATGTAGCAGGATTGCATGGTGACTTGAAACAGAATCAACGAGAGCGAATTCTTGATCGTTTCCGAGAAGGAGATGTCCGAATTGTTGCAGCAACAGATGTGGCTGCTAGAGGGATTGACATCGATGGAATTACTCTCGTAGTCAATTATGATGTGCCATCAGACATCGATTCTTTCATCCACAGAATTGGCCGAACAGGTCGTATTGGACGTCATGGTGAGGCTTGGAGTTTAGTTTCAAAAGATGATGCTCCTCAGATGGGCAAAATTATTGCAACATACAATCTTGATGTTCAGGATTCTGAAGCACCAGATTTGCCAGAAGGTGTCGATCGGGATCCAGTCAAGAAACAAGATGACTTTGGAGAGAATGCTGATGTTTACGGTTTTGTTCGCATCCGTCTTGCTGCTGGAACAGATCAACTCGGCTCTCCATTGCAAATTGCCTCTTGGTTTGAACAGCATCTTCGATGCGATTCCCTTGCCATTGGAGACGTTCAATTTGAAGGAGATTCAACGGTCGTTGCAATTCATAGCAGTAAGTTAGGATTGGCCATGAAGGCCATTCAAATGCATCCATTTGGTTCTCTCAAATTGGATGCAGAAGTTCTCTAATCATTCTTCTTCGCTAGAAGACGAACGATCTCTCCAAGAACCCTTAGGTTTTTCTTTTTTGATCTTGTTTGCAATCTCTTCCGTTGTATGATCTTGAGAAGCCACGAGTGGCCAGTTGCCCTCAGCATCCTTTCGCTCAATTTCATACAACCCAAATGTACCAATCACAAGTCCTAGAACTGCGAACGACCATGCGCCTTGAATAGCGTTATCCCAGGTGTTTTGGGCCTCATAACAGTTTGCTGTTGTCAAATCACTAAATGCGCAAAAGTCAATCACGCTTTTCGCATCCATCGCCGTTGAGTTCCCATTGACCCAGAACCATGCGATTGCAAAGAATGCAATCATGGTACCAATCAGAGCAAAATGCTTCTGATTCCAACGCTTACGAAGAACGATGCGCCACTGTTCCTTTTCTTCTTGAGATGCTCTCATCGCCTTAGATGCGCCCCCGACATACTTGAACCAAACAAGCCACATCATTAACAGGACAATCAAGAAGCCCCATTGATAGACAAAGGTGTGGAAATTCCACATGTTGTTCAAGCATTCCGGTTGGTTTGGATTAGCAAGACATCCCTCAACAGCGATAGGATAGAACGCAACGAGTCGCACGATGTTTAGAACATAGACAATTCCACACATAACGGCTACAGCTTTGAACTTCTCACGCTGTGTTACTCCATCCGTCATCAGCACCAACGTTGAAAGAAAAATCATCTCATGAACACCTGCACACTCATCAGAAACGTAGAGTCCGACCGAGTCGAATGCTCCAGGAAATGCTTCATGGTAGAAATCAATTCGAGTCATCCAACCGTTGTGTGTGCTCAATGTTGATGCGCCTTCTCCAAACATAAGTTGAGTCACTTCGTTCCAAATGTACGCTTCAGTGATTTGAATCAATGCAAGTGTGTCCGACGGTTGGGTGATGAACCAATACAAGGCTTCGACTGCGAGAAGAGCAAGTGGGATTTTCCCATAGCGAAGACCGAGTTGAGCAACTTCGCCCCAACTCATGTCATCACTCGCTTTTGCCGAGGCCGACTCACCCATTGGCTAATGCTTGAGTTCGCTCTTCTTCAAGATGTTGCGTCAAATGATTCCTTCGAGTGGATGTGTTCAATAAGCAGTGGTTGGACAACATCGCATGGAGGGGAGTCGAGAAGCGACGCATTTGCTCGATGTTCTCGGATTTTTCTGTCCAGTTCCTGTTGCAGAAGCAAAACAAGCGCTCTCCTCAATGGAAACAGGTTCGGTTCTGAAAGTAGTTGCAAGCGATCCTGAGACGTTGCATGATATTCCATTAATGCTAGGCCGAACACCTCATGAACTGATTTCCGTAGATTCAAATGAAGGCGAGTATTCGTTCCTAATCGAGGTGAGGGCGCATGGCGGATGAGGTTCCAAGTATTGCACGACTACCAACAGCATGGGGCGATTTCGATATCCATGTCTATCATGAAGAAGAGACAGGTCTTGATCACGTTGCTTTGATGCTTGGTTCGATGTCAGGACCGGATCCAGTTCTCTTACGTGTCCATTCAGAGTGTTTGACCGGTGATGCATTTTCTTCACTCCGTTGCGATTGTGGACCACAACTTGATGCAGCAATGAAAGCTATTGTTGACAACGGTTGGGGCTGTTTGTTGTATCTTCGACAAGAGGGACGAGGTATCGGCTTGCATGCTAAGATTCAGGCCTATCATCTTCAGGACAAAGGTGCTGACACACTTGATGCAAACCTTCTTCTCGGCCATCCTGCAGATGGACGGGATTATCAAATAGCAGCGACGATGTTGAACGATTTGGGAATTGAAGAAGTGGCATTACTGACCAACAATCCAGACAAAGTGAAACAACTCGAAGAGCATGGTATTCAGGTATCGAAAACCGTTGCGTTGGTTGCGGGAGTTGGCCAGGACAATTTGCAATACTTGCAAACGAAGGTTGAACGTATGGGTCATACCATCGATTCAAGCAAATTGGAGTAAATGGGGCCGTGGCCGGGAATTGAACCCGGGCTGGCAGAACCACAATCTGCCGTGCTAACCCCTACACCACCACAGCCATGGGGAGTTGTCCGTCATGTGCGTGGTATTTCAACAATACGTCGTTGGTTCAAGAAACCCGTTGTTTGAAATGGTACCACTCGCTGCAAAGGTCATGCGACGGAAGTTAAGTGCTACATTGTTGTTCTTTATCATGGGATTCGCACTGTGCTCACCTTTCCTCTCCTCTGCTTCTGCTCGGTCTGTGTACGAAACTGCTGATTACGATTTATTCCCTCAGGGGGATTTGACAAATCCTGGCCTTTGGTCAACATATGCCACCACTTCATTCACAACTGATTCGGCAGATTATACGGAATCAATGGTCGCCGACCAACGAATTACGATGGTCCATCAGAGACCACAAAATACGGACTCGCTAACTTACTGGGGTCAAACCAGTCCTTCTGAATCAGAAAACGTAATCGGAGCACCAGACGGTTTGTTCATGTGGTCAACAGGTCCTGTTATGAGTGTGCAAAATTTTGATGTGGCTTCATCAACACAATATGTGATTACGGAAGTTCGTGCCGTTTTGGCGTTCAAGATTACGGATGCACTATCGATCGATTCAGTTCGCGTATCCATGGATTGGTCGAATGGCTCCGAGATTCTCCGAACCTGGTCGAATACTGGAGGTCCAATCGATTACATCAACGGATCATCGTTCAGTTTCGACATTTCAAGCATCGACTCATGGACATGGTCCATGCTGCAGAGTGCTAAATTTACCATGGATTATGTTGCAGTAGGCCAAAATGACGATGCTCGACTCGAACTCGATGCCATTGGAATCGAAGTCACCATGGAAACTCCATGGTATGGTGGCGAAGTGGGTCATGCAACATCACTTGCGAGTGGACACGATCTACCCGTCCTTGATGTCGATTTGAGCTATGGTGATTACAACGGAATCGGATTGTCGATTTGTGGACTGGAGTCGAGTGATGGGCAGACGATTGGAACATGGACAAGTGAGCCAATCGAAGTTCCATCCGATCAATCATTTGGTCGTATTCACTACATTGTCAATCAGACGGGTACTGAAGGAAATGTGAGTGTACAATATGCAACCTCGAGTGATGGGATTGCTTTCAGTAGCTTTTCGATGTATGATGGTAGCGTTTTGCCTGATGTTGAATTTGTTCAGGTTCGCGTTTCGACGGATATTGCTTGCATCGTATCAGTTCACATCGATGTTAACGATCCAACATTGGAATTGCATGGTCGAATCTATGGTGATGCAAGTGGAATCAATGCCACACTCTCTCGTTGGACCGTTACAGTCAACGATATTACTGTTGCAAATTTACCTGTCGAACTAGGATCCTTCTCTCACCAAATTCCGATTGGTCATGCATTCATTGGGCAAAGCACAGATGTTCAGGTGACGATTAAATCGTGGTTCACGTGGGATTCTGACGGTAGTGCAAGTACAACTGCCCTCGAAATAAATTCTATAGAAGTTTATGGAGGATACGATATTTTGTACGATGAAGATCCAATCTGCCAGCTCGTTGGCGACCAATATCTCTCCGAAGACGGAGGTGGTCTGTTTGTGCCTCTTCTCACACGCTGTACCGATGACCGAGGACTCTCAGAGGATCTTGCTGTTCATTTTGAAAATTCAGAGCCAGGAATTGTTGACGTTTCTCTTGACCAGGGTGAGGTTCGAATTTCGCTCCTACCCGAACAATCCGGTGCAGCTCAAGTTACAATGACCGTATCCGATGCTTCAGGAAACTCACATACTGAGATCTTCAATATTTTTGTTGAATCAGAAGATGATGAACCTGTGTTGAATGAATTTCCTTCTATGGTTGAAGTTGAACATACACTTGAAACTACGATTCCATTTGCATGGTCTGACATTGATAGCTCTCCTGCCGATATGACTCTGACCTCGAACCGTTCATGGGTTGATGTGGACTTGGAGGGAGAAGTATTGACAATTAATGCACCAACTCTCGGATACACGTCGGTATTGCTTACGCTTTGCGATTCGAATTCCTGCAGCGAACGCGTTCTTGATTTGCATGTTGTCTCACTTCCTGATCTTGTGGTAACCGACCTTGTCGTTGGAGACGAATCAAACGGTGCGTTTTCGGAAACTGAGGAGGCGGAAAACGGTCAATTTCTTACGGCACGAGTGTATGTTGGAAACTATGGTTATGCTTCTGCTGAGATGATTACCATTCGTTGTACAATCAATGGTCAAACTGCAGATATAGCGAGCATTCC
>JAYXXD010000038.1:0-13601 GCA_036019775.1 Thermoplasmatota archaeon | reverse complement strand
CTGCTTTCGCTTCTTTGATCATTGCTTTCGCTTGCGCTTCCGCAGACGCAGCAATGTCCTTTGCAAGTGTTTCAAGTGTCATAGTATCATCTCCTTCGGTCAAACAGAACGGGTCTGTTTCGAAACCAATCTTCAGAGGAAGAGTGGCAATGCACCGAGAATAACAATCGACTCAGGAAGAGCCGTGAAGATGAGTGCAGGACCAAACTTGGATCCGTCTTCTGCAATCATTCCGACAGCAGCGCTACCGATAGCGGCCTGGGAAATTCCAGCACCAACAGCAGCAAGTCCGAGAGCAATACCTGCTCCCATGTACTTGCCCCAGTCATCGTAGACGCCAGCATCATCTGTATTCGCAGCGGCTGCGCCCTGAGCAATCAGGACGAGAGCGCCGAGTACAATCATCATTCGTAGGCTTGTTTTTAGGGTATTCTTGTTCATTTTTTCTACCTCCATTTTATGTCCAGTGGACTATGCTTTCCCCTCCACATGGAGAGGTTGGCCACCAAGCGGGGAAAAGACCCTGCCGGAGCCGTCGTAAAACTTGCCCATCCATTCCACAAAGTGGAGACGAGCTGCGTGAATTGTAGGTGAAAGGAGTCCGAGTGCAATTGCAAAGACTTGGATTCCAATCCACAACAGGAAGAAAACTGGAACGAGTGCAAAGTCACCCGCTGAAATCGCATCTCTCATCGATGCGAAGCCCATATCGTTACTGATTTCAGCGATCTTGACACCTGCAACGCCTACTGCCATAATTCGAAGGTAGGAAAGCGTGTTGGCAAGCAATCCAAACGTTTCGATTGGCCCCATAATAACGCCACCTGCCCATCCAAAGCCTTCGAAGACTGCGAGAGCGATGATGAGCAGCAAAACACCAGCAATGACAAGATATCCTGGAATCGTACCGGCAAGTAACTCATTGTTACCCTTCATGAATCCATAAATGTGGAAGAATCCACCACCGAGAATCATCATCCAGCTGCCCTTTTCGAAGAATGCTGCAACAATTCCGTGGCCTTTCATGACGTTGAAAAATCCAATAACAAATCCGAGGAAGAGATGCAAGACCCCGACATAAACAGAGACGAGGACGTAATCGGTCAGAGCGCTGTCTGCTCGGTGGAATGGAACATATGTGTGAGTGAGGCCAAGAGCCTTACCAATGTCGCTCTTTTTGAATGACGAAGTCATGTCATACGTCCAATCATAGAGAGGGATGAGCGGTGATGCGTCCCCCATGACCTTACCCGTTCCGTCCCATATGAATCCGAATCCTTCAGCGAAAATGAGCCCCCAGAACATACACCATATTCCCATCCAGAGAAGTACGGTAGTTGCATTCTTGCCCATTGGCTCTTTTGCAAATGGTAGAGAGCGTAGCCACAATGCGAGAAGAACGATAACGAAACCATATCCAAAGTCGCCAAGGATCAAACCGTAGAGAAGTGGTAGCGTGATCATAATCAAAGTTGTCGGCTCGAACGTACCATACTTTGGACGTCCGACGAGATCTACAACGAGTTCAAATGGTTCAGCAGTGTTGCTGTTTTGATAGGCGATTGGTGGCTCTGGTTCTGCATGATGGTCGTCGTGGTCACCATGATGGTGGTGATCGTCGACATGCGCCTCAATTTCAAGGTGGGATGCCAAGTTCTTGAGTTTAGAGCGGGCTTTGTCAGCATTTTCTGTAGGAACCCATGCATCGAGGGCAAATGCTTGGTTTGACACAGCCAACGATGTCGGTGAAGTATAGATAGCATCTTCCCGTTGGAGGTACTCCTCAACAATGACAAGATCTGAACCGTGCTTGTTTGCCCAATCATCGAGATTTTTTTGGTTTGATTCCATCGAAGAGGTTGCTTCATCGATCGCCTTACGCGCATCGCTGGCTCGCTGACCGGGTTTTCCTTCGCCTGCCGGAAGTTGGATTGCTTTCGCATTGAGTTCAGCGAGCGCCATTTGTACTTCCGCTGCCTTGTTCGGTGCGCAAGCAACAGCAACGAGCCCAGCAGGTGCCATGAATTCGATATCGTTTCTAAGGTCAGCAAAGACCTTCGAAGCCTTCGAAGAGTTGGCTGTCTCAGCAACATAAACTTCGACACCCGAATAACCTGACAGAAGGTCAAGCGAAATGTTCAATGGGGCAAGTTTCTCAAAGATGCGAACTTGATCTTCAAGATTTGCAATTTCAGATTCAGCCTCACGAATCGCCTCAATGTATCCTAGAGCTTTTTCGACCTCTCCTTCAAGAGTTTCAGCAACAGATTTTGCTGAAGATGCTGACATAGCACCCTTCGAATTGAAAACTGAGACGTTGCTGCGCACTGCCCGGACTTTGAGAAGATATGCGCTCACTTTGTCAGCATCTTCACTCGTTATGGCGTGACCAACTCCAATGCCTTCTTCGAATTGAGTATAATCTTCGATGTGAACACACCCGAGATCCGAGCAAGCACGGACGATGTCTGCCATGGCGTCAACAGGTGCTGCTAACGTCATTCGAGACATTGGAACCGTTGAGAACATGCAATCACCTCATTGATTCATTAGTTTCTCAACGATGAGAGCAACCGCAGCGTCTTGCTTTGAACCAGCTCCATTTTCAACTGATTCGACGTCTTTCGCCCCTTTCTTTTGAACGGATTGAACATCCTTCATCGCAGCATCCTTTGCTGCATCGAGTGTGGATTGAATGGAAGTTTGTGCCTCTTCAGTTGCCTTGGCAACAAGGTCTGCAGCATCACGACGGGCATCGCTGAGGATTCGACTTGACTCGGTTTGAGCATCGGAAAGGGTCTGTTCAGCAGCCTGCTCGGCTTTCTTGATGCTTTGGAGGACCTTTTCCATTCCCATAACAACCACTACAAAAATTCCGACTGAGAGGGGGTTTATGAGGCTAATGGAGCCCTCATTTCATACAACGGATACGCCCTACAGTGGTTTTCGACCACGAAACCGACTCGACATCATGAATGGATAGAGGAGCCTGCCAGACACTTCTTGAAATCCTACTTCTTTCATCATGTTTCTGTAGTATTTGTTGGTCCCGTAATGTGTATATGAGCGAGCCAATCCTTTCCAAGGATGATCTTTCGTTTTCGTCACCCATCGAGCCATCCATTGGACAACAGTACTCATCCATATTCTGCCAGTGAGACCATGGAGATAGTTTGCCTTACCCGCATCACACATCACCAATTGACCACCTGGTTTCAAGACACGATAGATTTCTTCAAGGCCTTTCTTTTTGTCTTGAAAATCTCGAAACGAAAACAAACAGAAGACCATGTCAAACGAATTGTCATCGAGTGGAATATCTTCTGCAAGAGCTTGTACATAAGCGGCTGGAGCCTCCCCCCGTGATGCCCGAGCACCATCGACCCTCTTTTTTGCAACTTTGAGCATAGCTTCAGAAGGATCGAGACATGTCACATCAAGCCCAACAAGATCTTCAGCAAAACTACCAGGACCACAACCAACCTCAAGCACCTTCATACCTTTCGTTGCGTGATTTCGGACATTTCTTCGCCATCGCTTGTCCTGCCCGAATGTCATCAATCGATTGACTCGATCATAATTCGGAATGGTTGCTTCAAGTTGCTCTTCCAACTCCGTCCATGCATCAAGATCAATCCCGGACGGGTCGTATCCTCCGGTCGCTGCTCGCTTGGACATGATTGGTGCGCACCCTCCGCCCCCTTTGGACGTGTCGCTCTGTCCACAAAACACATCAGGCGATACGTTCGACAGTTTCTGGCGTAATTCCTTCTTCTGGAGTTACACGGAAAACAAGCATCTTGAGATTTTCAGGAGCATTCCTAAACTTCGAGACGATCATTGACGTTTCAAAATCTGAACCAATGGTTCGAACACCGAATGTAAGTACCATATCAGCAATACTGGAAAGTTCTTGACGAACCGAAGCAGGCAATCCATTAACTGAGACCATAATCAACAGCAAGCCACGGTACATCTGCGTGTGTGCTTGGAGCATCCGAATCATTGCAACCACTCGGCCAGGGTCGTCACGTTGTAGGAAGAAATCCAAACTGTCGATTCCAGCACGGAAGTATGGCCCAAGAGCCATGATTTCATTGGTCACCTCTGTCAGATAATCCTGTGTTGAATCCTCAACAAATCGTGTCTGAGCAAGGCGTTGAATGTCTTCCAATCGAAATCCTTCGAGTCGATAGCGGCTTGCCAAAAGTTCTCGCTCCAGTACATTTGCATTGTATTCTTCTCCAATGGTTCGCACATTGATATCAAGAGGCCAGCTGTACTTTTGGAAGACACGAACAATCTCAGGTTGTGCTTCGTTTGTTGAGATGTAGAGCGTATTCTCAGATTCTTCAGCAGGTGATACGAATTGTTTAGCGAAAAGTTCAGCACCAGAACCAGTTTCAGTAAATGCGACCATGGTGAAACCTCGTGGAACACCTCCGCGCATCTCGTTGTCAAACTTAGGAACGCCGAATGAACCAACTTGTCCAAAGAAATCTTCGTCTTCTTTATCGAATGTGATGTTCTTACGCATGCTTTACCCTCCTTCAGTGAATTACGACTTGTCCTCGATCGACCAAATCTGTACAATAGAGATCAAGATTTGAAAGAACCAGTGGAGGTGTTTGGTCTGGGACATTGAGAATTACAGAAAGAACCTCTCGCTGTCGGAACGTATTGATGAAGGTGTGAAGATATTCTGCAAGCATGCGATCTTCGTTGTAAATTGCCAATGCATTGACGCTGTCTAAAAATACAAAATTTCGTTGAGTTTGTGTTGTTCGTAAAATATAGAGTGTGCGCAAGAGGACTGATTCAAGCATGATCGGGCTGTCAACGAAATGGATGTTTGGATAGTTTACATCCGTACCTCCAAGAATCCCTGATGAAACTAAATCAATGAATTGAATGTTTGAAACATCGACGCCAATCGACTCAAAGGCTTGAATAATTTCAACAGCACCTCGACTTGCTGAAATGTATACTCCTCCCATTTCGAACATCTGCATGAGTGGTAACATTGTACTTGCAGTGACCATAAACGCGTTTGAGTTTCCACAACGTACCTGAACCGAACTGTTCAATGAGATGGTTGAGAGCTGCTCAGCAATTCGTTGATCGAGTTCAAACATGATCAAGCACCCCATTTGGACGTCTTATCGCTTTGAGCGCCCCATTTCAACATCGGAGTCAACATGACGCCAAGAGGCGTGAGTTCAATCGCGTGCTTAGCCCGACTGTGAGCGGTTCCACGCATTTTGACAACTTGTAGGAATCGCAGAAGATGCCCCATACGCTCCACGTCTCCCATCACGACAATTCCATCAGCAATTGCTTCTTCAACACCAAACGAAGACCAATGAGCATTTTCTGTAGCCGAAGTAATCTCTGAAATGAGAATCGTGGTACAGCCCAATGTTGCAAGTTTCTTCCCGAGTGTGAAAAGAAAATCTCGAATCAATTGTTCGGATTTAATTTTGTAACAAAGCGTTGTCACAGAATCAATAACAAGACGTGTTACACCAATGGTGTTGACGATGTCGGTTATTGATTTAATCAAAGCGTGAACGTCGTCCAAATCAAACGTCGATTTATCCAAGCCAAGCCATGAATAAAGAACGTCCATGTCAAAGACGTTGATCAATCCCGTATCGACCATGTTCATGTCAAAAAAAGCATATTGACGGATGTTTTCCAGCAATTTGACGGAAGGTTCAGTTGCTGTGAAATGGGCACATGCTTCACCAGCAAGCGCTCCTCGTACGAGGAACTCCATTCCGAGCGTCGTCTTACCCGAACCACACGTTCCAGATGCCAATACAGTTGAACCGTACGGAATACCACCTCGGAGAATCTCATCCAGACCGTGAATGCCGGTCACACAGCGGTCTCGAGAATATGTGGATGCGGCTTGCACGGCTATCGTTTAGGCCAGTTGCACCGAGTTCATGAAGCATTTGCTGATTTAGAAAGACACATCACCGGGAGATGAGGTCGATTGAACCGACCATGATGCGGGTGATGTCGTACTTCCTCCATCCCAAACAATCACTTGGTTCAAACCCATGAGTAGTCCCGTTTGCCCGCCCCATTCAGCACTCGAAATGGTGATTGGGCTTGTTTGACCCGGCCGTGTAAATCGAAGTTCAATCGTCCCTGCACCATCATCGAGGAGATTCATTGAACCCGTCCCGAGCAAACCATACTGGCCCAAATCAAAGGTTTGGGAAGCGTTGCCTCTTTCTTGCGAAGACAAAGATCCTGTAAACAAGGCAACGGAATTTCCACGGATGACACCTTCTCGGAGGAGTACTTCGTTTGAGGTTGAAACGGAAGAGGTATTGAATGACCATCCGTAAAGACTTGTTGCGAATGCATTGTCATTGTAGACCTCAATCCACTCTGGCCCTCCACTTACTGGCCTGGCCATGACCTCGGTGAGAATGAGATTTTCATTTGCTCGTCCAGCATCATGAACCTCCAAGGTAATCAGTGCTAATTCCTCTCCCATACGAACTGTGCTTGAGGCGGTAGAAGCCATCCGAGCCGCGTTAAGATTTGCTCCGCCTTCAAACAGAGTGACTCCAGTACGATTCTCAACATTCGATGCAGAAATCGATATTCGCAGGAAGGCAGTCAAATCACTATCGAGTCCAAGACCTTTTGAAAAACCACTGAGCGTAACATTCGAAAGGGCAGAAACACGATTCATGTCCAATTGATTGTTAACCATTAATCCTGTCTGAACTCGCCCCGCCTCCAATACCTCGGCAGATTCGAGATGCCAATTCTCTGTCGAATTCGAATAATCGTATCCTCCAGATTCATCAGCGGGGACGAACCAACCAGAATTGCTAATCAAACGATCAAGCCCTGAAACAGCAGCTTGGTCGACCTGATCAATTTCGGTGTCGTTTGAGCCCATCTCAAGTTGAGCGAGGGACATAAAGGCAGTAAGTATCATCAGAAACAATGTGAATGCAGATAGGAATTCAATCACTGCTGTCAATCCATCTTCATTATCACGAAGACGTGTCCGATTGACTCCTCTCATACGTTGACCACGACACGGTATATCATGAACGTTGCCGAGGTCTATTCCATTTCAAACGGGTTGTTTTTATCCTGATTCATGCGATGAGTCTTTGAATCATCCATGCGACCATTGTATGATGACAGGAGCGGAGCCCATGGCTGTAGCAAAGAAAAAAACAAGCATCAGCTTGATTTTGCTAATGACATTTTCAGTCTTTTCTGCTTTGGTTGTTGTGCCAAATGCTGCTGCAATTGAACAGCTTGATTTGGCAATCCTATCTGGTGAAAATCCTGAAGAGGATCGATATTATCCGCCGTATGATGCAATCACCTTTTCGGTGAAGGTTGAGAATCAAGGCCTCATTTCACAATCGACCACTCGAGTCGTTGACTGGTACGTTTGTCAGGGAATAAAAACAACATCTACATGCATTTCGACCGATATTGCTACAGGGGAAATCAACGTCGTTGGATTGGCATCTGGAGACAATGGTTCCTTCAGCAGTGGAACCTCGTGGTACCCATCTGGATTCACAGGTATCTTTACGGTCGTCTTTAAATTTGAAATCGGGGATGTCGATGCGAGTGACGACTCTCTGTCATACAACTTCAACATCACTGACCAATATAGCGACGTTGCGATTACTCAAGGCCAGGACCCACGGGACACACTTACAAACCTGAATTCATATGATGGAGAGCTTGTCTTGAATACCGACCAAGACTATATCATGGACATTTTTGGAACTGCCATCACCTGTGGGTCGTGCGAGCTCGTAGCGCACATAGGGTGGAATCTTTTAATGCTCGACAGGACAATTGTGGCAACAGCAAATTACAGTGTTACTGACTTACCGGCAGGTGGTTACGAGCAACCTTTCACAGCAACTCTTCCTGCACTAAATTTCTCAACTCCGGGAAGGTACATCTTCCAATTTGGTCTTCTCAACAGTACGAGCACTTTTCAAGGTGACTTGTTCGAAGGCAACAACTTAGCAGAAATCGAAATTGTTCTTGATAATACTCTCGATTTGCGCGTTCGAAGTATGTATCCTTCACACGATGGGAATTCAATTTCCTATTATTACGGAGGAGACATGGTTTCCGTTGATATTGAAAACATTGGAAACATAACTGTTGAGGATATCAATGTCATTTTTGAGGTTCGTGATGCACTTGGGATATCTGAATCCCTCGAGACTTGCATGATTGACAAACTGAGTCCAACGGAATCCTCAACTTGTCTGTTTGATTTAAATGTCCAACCTGGACAAGGAAAAACGTTCAGAGTCGATATTCCAACTGAATTCAATTCAAGACCAGATACTGGACCGTCCGATAACGCAATGTTGCAGACAACTTCGGTTCTTGCTGGAGATATTCTCCCGTTTATTGCAATGAATTCGAACTCAGGAATTTACACAACCGCTGACACGATCATCCTCACTGCGTTTTCAAACAATGTGGCCCCCAAACCCTTGACATACTATTGGACGTTGGAAACAATCATTGAAATTGGAACCAACCAATCAATTGAGTTAAACGCTTCAAACTATCCATTGGGAGAATACCTCATCACGCTTGAAATCACGGATGCCCTCGGAACAAAAGCAGACACGGCAGTAACCATACGCATCATTGACGAAATCATCATTCGTGAAGAGCCACTGATGACAGGATCGGCTGTGTCGTTCGATGAAGCCGAGTTCTCATACCAAATGCAGTTACCTGTAGAAGGACTTGATTACAATGTTGGGATTGGAAAAGAACCGTTAATGCTCATGGAATTTAAACTCAGCCAACTAAACAATGAGCAACAATCTGCGCAGGTGCAATCGATTGACCTGAACATCAATCTCTCCGAGCTCCTACCTGATACAATACCGCACGAATCTGTTGAAATCAAATCGCTCCCTGCCATTGATGCATCACTTTGGACAAATTTGCAATTTCCTGATCAATACGTCTACGATGGAGATGGAAATATGAGCATAAATTTGCACTCAAATATGGTCTTACTCGTTGTTGGCTCTTTACCGCTTCCAGAGATTTCACTAGACAACCTCACTCACAACAAACTTGCAGGAGGAACAATCGAACTTACATGGGAAACTCAAGGTGAAACCGATAACCCTTATTTGGGCGGGTTCAAGATATTCAAACTCTTGAGTATTTCACAGAATGCTGCAACCTTCCCTGATCCTGCAATTGAAACGAACTCAAATGTTTGGGAACAATTGCTTTCTGACGAACCTAAAGATTTGATTCCAGTGCTGTCAGACTCTTGGGTCGATCCAACACCGCTACCTACCGGAACCTGCGCATCGTATGCCATTGTTCCATCAAACCGAGCAGGCGAACTGGACATGACCCGTATACACGTTTTGATGGAAGAGGAGGGAGGGTCTCGAATATGTGGTGATGCCATTGCCCCTTCAACCGAAATATCCTCGTTTGCATACACCTATCGATTTACCAATTCAAGCGATTGTTTCAACATGCAGCGAAATTGGAATGCGTGCTATGAAGTCAACTTAACCTGGGAATGGCCTGCGAGTGGAGAAGACGATGAGGTCACCTGGAATATGTACCGAATGGATGTTGAACCGAGTAATGTTGATCTCAAACTTGCAACTCCAGTCGAAACGAGTTTGGAAGGCATGCCTGGCGAGCCAGGTTCGTTCAATCAGTCTGGATTGGAAATTGATGGCATTCGGCCATACCGCACATATTATTACGTACTTGCACCAATTGACTCAAGCGGAAATGAGAATACAATTGATCTCCCTGATGGCAACATATTGAAAGTTCAAATTTATGACCAGTGGTGGGATTACAACCAACATCTCATTCCAGAGGAACCAGAACCTCCAGAACCTCCGCTCGGCATTCAATGGTTGCAAGACTTGTTGGATTACACTGAAGTTGATGAATTCCAGACGGCTGGCATTGCCGTACTTCTTCTTGTTGTTCTCAATGCGTTGTTCATTCCAATTACAATCAAGCGACGTGCTCGATTGAAGCGTGTCATGGCAGCCCGTAAACGCAACCAAGCAACACGAAACATGGCGGATGATTTTGAAGAATTCTTCGATTGAATTGATAAATTATCGAACCGTCATGTTCATGACTAAACTGTTGGTGGCTCGCTTCGCTGCGGTGATCGCATAGCCTGGCCATTGCGCTGGATTGCTAATCCAGTGGGTTAAGTCCCTCGGGAGTTCGAATCTCCCTCACCGCGCCATTTACGCCAATGGTCCTAGAATACCTAGCCACTCTGGAGGTATGAATGAAATCAAAACAAGAGAAAAGAACATTGCCCCGAGGTAAGCGAGCGAACGGAAAAAGGACTTCGCAGCTTTTGGCATTCTTCCGTTCTCATCAAGAGGTTCATCGACGTCAATCTGCCAAACGGATTGGGCATACCAAATCGTAAGACCACCAGCAACAAATGCCCATAGAAGAGGTAAACCTGATTCTGGCCAGAAGCATGGCACAGATCCCAACAAGAACAAACCTGCACAGTAGAATTTTGATTCCGTTACAGTTCGTTTTGCCCCCTTAACTTCGTTCATCATTGGGACGTTTGCTTGAGCATACTCTCCAGAACGATACAATGCAAGAGCCCAGAAATGTGGGGGAGTCCAAAAGAAAATCAGGGCAAACAACATCCATGGAATCGGTGAGCCGAGGTCAAGCGGATTGAGTGAATGAATCGATTCTGCTGCTGCACCTGCCCAGCCAATGAGTGGTGGAGTAGCACCTGCTGCACCTCCAATGACGATGTTTTGTGGTGTTCTCCGTTTCAACCACATGGTGTAAATGAACACATAAAATCCTACAGAAAAGAACGACCAAAATGCGGCTTTCCAATGAAGTAAAAAGAACAACGAAGAGCCTGCAATCGAAATGAAAATTCCAAACAGTAAGACGGTCATGGGCTGGAGTTGCCCCATAGGCAGAGGCCTGTTTTGAGTTCGACGCATCTTTGTATCGATGTCACGATCATACCACATGTTGATCGCATTGGAACCACCTGCAGAAAGTGTCCCACCAACCAGCGTAATCAACGAGGTCCACAGGGTATCAAACCATGTTCGTTCAATGTCAATTAGATCATAACGAGCAAGAGAGTCATGAACGAGAATAGCACAAATGGCGGTGATTTGAAGCAGTACAATGACTCGAAGTTTCATCAAACGTATCAAGAGAGAAACCAGAGAAGGTTGCTGCTCAGTCATTCATTCTCACCGACGATATCCGTTTTCTGAAGATAGGCTAATCTGAGCATCATAAGCGTTACAGCAGCTGCAATAAATGAAGTGACACCAAATACAAGGTGAAGCAATGAAATGAATTCGGGGAATTCCTTAGCATCAGCTAGAACGATGTACATGCCCCCTACGAAGACGTTCAAAATCCAGAAGCCAGTTACAATCTCCGCTGCTCTTGAGAAACCCTCACCCTCGCCAGAATCGCGTGCATCAACACGAATCTTCGCTGCAGTTAGAATCAACACCAGACCGACGATTGCAGCACCAAATCGGTGAACCATTTGGACCAGTATTCCTGGGCCGTCGATGCTGGGTAAAATTGAGCCTTGACACTTCGGCCAGCCGTTCGGAAAACCAATGTTACAGGCTTGATTGTAGTTTCCACCGGCTGTGCTCGAAACCCAAGCACCTAGAATCAAGAGAATGAACACTGAAGCAGTGATGTTGATTAAACGGTTCTTTTGCCGATTCAAAAAATCCTTTGAAGTTGATAGAAACTCCCAATTCGCTCCTTCGTGAGCACGCATCGCAATGTACTGCCAAACCAGCAAAGAGGTGAAAATACTCGCAAGTGAGAGGTGCATTGCAACTGTCCAATCAGCATTGTCGAAGTAAACTGTAATCGCACCAGCAATAGCTTGTATCACCAACAAAACACCAGAGACCACAGCAAGATTTCGCAATCCTTCTCCATATTCTGATTTGAGTTTCTGAGCAACAATGGCATTGATGAGTATTGGAACAGCGATGATACCAACGAGAAGGCGATGGAACCATTCAACAAAAATCTCGAAGATTGTATATCGGTGCTCCGCCCCTCGGCTATCGATTTGATCGGGATGAGCATCCCAATAAGCAGCCTGTTCTGCTTCTTCAACCATGAATCCCCAAGTGCCAAAACACTGTGGCCAATCTGGACAAGATTCACCCGCATCGTGAATACGAATCGTACCACCTACTACGATAATGAGCAATGCCATCACCACAAGGAGGAGCGGAAGCGTCGATGGTCGCTTCCACCAAGGCTGGTCCATGTCAAGCCGTGAAGGCGGCCCTCTTTTAACAAGACCCTGCCTCCACGTACTATGAGGAAGCCAACTGCACTGCTCGTTGTGCTCCTCTTAACCGTTCTTCTCTCCTCACAATCTGTTGCCCACATCGGTCACTTTGGAGAGTATGCACCTGCAAAAATGTATGATGTACGCACTTTCGATGTTGAATGTGCTCTTTCCAATGAAACATGTGATTCTCAAGAAACAACACATTTTATCGAATACTTCTCTGCTGATTGGTGCGAACCTTGTGCTCTCGTCTCAGAAGAACTTGGTGCACTCAACCGAACCGATACGACCATCATTCAGCATCATCCATCTCCTGCAGACCTTCACTTCTACTCAGAATCCAACATTAGGCTGTATGAAACCTACGGATTTTGGGGCGTACCTGACGTTGTGCTCAATGCAGAAGGGTTGCTTGTTGGTCCGTCACAATCAAACGAATTGGCATCAACGTTAGACAATTTCACTCGAGAATGGAGTGGATTCCTCAATCTCAATTTAACCAACGGCAATCTATCATGGCAAGCTGATGATGGTCATGTTGTACACGTCTGGATCACAAAAAATCGACCTCACGAATATACGAACGCCGATCAGCAGCTCGTAGTCACAGACCACGCCTATGCAAACGTAACAAACGAAGTCTTCAATACCACGAACAACACGAATGAAACCGAAATACCTTATCACGTTTACAACAGTTCAATGAACATCTCTCATCTTCTCGATGAGAATGTAACCAGCATCGTAGTCACACTTGAAACACCTGGTCGAATTCCATTGACTCGAGCATCTTCGCTCAGTTCACAAGGTTATGATTTGGTCGATGAAGGACCAAACAATTTCTTTACCGAACAACCGAGCAACGGAGGTGAGCCTGATCTCGCCATCGCAGTCTTCGGTTTGCTGCTAGCAGCAATCATTCCTGCCTTCATCATGTACATCCAAACTGTTCGAAAAGAGAAGGTTCTGGTTGATGAATCTGAATGAGAACCTTCCGATGGGTTGAAGAACATGACCTCAGTCGAAACGTTGCGACGGTTGCGTCGTAGGTGAAAAAAATGGTCAAGCCAGCACGACTTCACACACGTTTCGAACGAGCACGAATTATTGGCGCACGAGCACTCCAAATCGGAATGGGCGCCCCACTCTACGCCAAAGAAGACGCTCTTCGTGAGGAGTTCAAGGCGGAACTTATCTCACTCTATGGACTTGAAGAAGCAAGCGTCCG
>JAYXXD010000037.1:0-14428 GCA_036019775.1 Thermoplasmatota archaeon | reverse complement strand
CCATCATCTGCTGTTGAAGAATGTGGGACTGCTGTTGCCATTAATGGTAACATGCTTTCATTTGGTGTCGGAGATTCCGTTACAGTGAATGGCGCTACGGTAACCTCGCCGGATGTTGCAACAAGCAATGGTGTGATTCATGTCATTGACAAGGTGCTCATGCCAACAGATACGCCAAACGATATCCCTCGAACTGCACAGTGTACGGGGATACATGACTCGCTCGTCGCCGCTGTCATAGAGGCAGAATTGCTTGAAACACTTCAGGGTGAAGGGCCCTTCACCATTTTTGCGCCAACAGATCAAGCCTTCCTCGATGCTGGTATTGATCTGAGTTCTGTAGAGAAGGCGGAACTTCGTGACCTTCTTCTCTATCACGTCGTTTCTGGTGAAGTTGCATCAACCGATCTAAGTGACTGTATGACTGCAACAGCCTTCAATGGGCAACCGCTCGCTTTTACTGTTGGAGATAGCGTTCTGGTAAACGAGGCAACAGTAACCAGCACAGATGTCGCAACGAGCAATGGAATCATTCACGTGATTGACTCTGTCTTGTCACCGAGTGATGCGCCGAACGATGCAACTCGAACAGCCGTTTGCACTGGCGAACATACCTCCTTGGTCGCAGCATTGATTCAGGCAGAATTGGATGCAACCCTCCAAGAAGATGGACCGTTTACCATTTTTGCGCCGACCGATGAAGCCTTTACCAATGCCGGGATAGACCTCGCAGTCCTAGATACCCCTGAAGGAAAAGAGCAATTGAGCGATATTCTTCTTTACCATGTCCACGCTGGAACGATTCTATCAACGGACATAGAGGAAGGGATGACGTTGCAGATGGTCAACGGGAAAAATGCAACTCTTTCACTTCTAACTGGTATTGATGGAGCGAACATTACTTCTGCAGACATTCTCACTTCAAACGGTGTGATTCATGTCATTGATAAAGTCATTATTCCTCAAGCAGAAGTTGATCCCACAGTTACAGGCGATGGAGTTGAAGCTGATGAGGAAGAAGACAACCTCGTTATGATTCTGATTATTGTTGGAGTCGTATTGGCAGTCGCAGCTCTTGGAGGGCTTCTTTTCGTACGAGGACGACGACCATCGTCTGAAATCGGTGGTAAGGAATTCACTCAGGACGGTTTGAGTTCAGTTGCTCAACCTGATCCAACCTATACTTATGAGGCGCAACAGCCAACACAACAGACCTACGCTTCACAGTATGCTCCTCAGCAATCTTCTCCACTCCAACCTGTTCAGGTTGAGCAAATTCAACCGGCACAAACTCAGGTTGCACAACCTGTGGCCCAAGTTCAAACAACGCAACCAGTCATTGAAGCTCAGCCCGTTCAAGCAGTCCAACAGACTCAGGCATCACAAGCCGCTGTTCAATTGCCAGAGGTGCTTCAACAATGGACTGATGAAAGCGGCCATTCATGGCGCCGGATGTCCGATGGTGGCACTATGTGGTGGAATGGAACCGATTGGCAAAAGTATGCTTGAGAACCCATTGATTCATGCATCCTCATCGTTTCGATGAATCCATGAGGAACGTGAATCGACGACCAGAATTTGGTCGCGATAGCGTTTGGTTGGCTTCTGCTGATGTTATTGCAGTGTTCTTGGCGTTTGCTGGCCAATTGCTTCTTGCCCGCGCATTGATTTCTGAATCCTATGGATTGTTTGTTATCGCTATCGATCTGTTTGCGACCTTATTCCTGCTTCTTGACTTGGGACTACCAACGTTACTGGCTCGCGATGGTCCGAGAAATCCATCTGCAATTTGGTCGGGAATGCTCCGAATTTATCGTTTACAAGGTCTTGCCGTACTTCTCTTTGCACCGATTGCGGTGTTGATTGTTGTATCGCAAAGTGCTCACGATACACTCATGCTGCTTGGAGCAGGTGTAGCTTTGGTGCATATTGCATCGTATGCGCCAAGAACGGCGTTACGAGCAGCCGGAGATGCTCGCTTTGAATCGTTGACGAAAGTGGTTGAGCGTATTGTAACGACAATTGGCTATGCTGTGCTATTTTCTTTTGCTTCAACGAATGTTGTCGCCTATGCAACGGTTTTCTTCATTGGAGCAATTGTTGGCCTTCTTTTGGCGTTCTTTGGAGCGTATCGAATCTGGGCAAAGAGTGATGAACAAATCGATTCATCGGCATTAGGCAGTGTCTGGGTGAGCAACAAAAGCATCTTGCTTGCAGCACTTCCGTTTGCAATAACACTCGGCGTTTTACCGTATGTTATTCGAATTGAGAAATTCATTCTTGCAAGTGAATTAGGCTATGATGAGGTTGCATTGTTCCATGTTGCTCAACTTGCTTGGTTGGCTGGATTGCTCGTTCCTCAAGCGATGAGGTCCGCACTATTGCCAGTGTTAGGAGCCTCCCGCCAACAACCTCCTTTGTTTAAGCAGCATCTTGAACGGGTCGAATCCATTTGCTTCGCACTTGTTCCAATTGGATTGCTTTCAGGAGCAGCAATTGTTTGGATACTTCTTCCACTGGGATTCCCTGCTGAATATTTTGATGGCACTTTGGGTGCTTCTGCTCGAGACGTATTCATGATTCTCCTCATTGGTTGGGCAATAACGGTGCTTTCGGTTCCCTCCTATACGGCTCTGCAAGCTGGTGATCAGCCCTGGTTGTTCACTCTACTGATTTTCATCGTCGTCCTTTCTTCCACAGTTTTTGGTTTCCTACTGATTGGCCGTGGTGCACAAACTGGTTCCGGATTGGCGATTGAAATGGCAGCCTATGCTTCGGTTGCATCTTCCTTTGTTATGCTCATGGGAGGAATTGTTCTCAGTCGAGGATTCACAGCGTTCATTCAACGAGGATTCCAGTGGTCTGCAACACTACTCATCGTTGTTGTCAGTTGTGTTGCACTTTCGCAACAATCCTATTGGGCATTGATAGGCCTTGGATTGTTCATTCTTCTTCCTCAAGGCCTTGAAGCAATGAAGACCATTGTTGAGCCACCCTCTTTGCTGAAAAATGATGAGGCAGAATGATGGGTGACGAAGACCAATCAGTTTTGAATGCAGCTTCACAAGCATCAGCCAACGCTTCAGGTGTCGGATCGTCAAGAACCAATTCGTCTGGAAGATAACGCGCAACATCACCGACATTGGTCGAAACGACGGGTGTTCCGCAAAGAATGGATTCACGCGCAACCAATGGCCCAGATTCGCGATGTGATGTGATGAGTGTTACATCAGCGACAATCATTCGGTCCCAGACGATGCTACGTGGTTGTTGCTTGAGCGTTGTCATTCCTACAATCCATCCGCGTTGTTCAAGGATTTCACCAGTTTGAAGCGCAAGGTAGTGATTCTTTTCGGGTCGTCTTGGATCTGCAGGAAACAAGATATCAATTGCTTCACGACGCCATCTTCCTTTCCATTTTTTCATCGGTCTTGCCCACTCATCATCCATTTCACTGTGACAGGCAATAGTGTAGCTCTGCTTCGTTTGAACATTCAGTTCATTGGCAGTTGTTCGTAATCGTTCACTCACGAAGACCATGGAATCAGCTGACTCCATGAGGGATTTGATTCGCTTCCCTATCGTTGCATGCTTAAGTCCAACATCAACATCATGACCGTGAACCACGCCTGTCCAGGGGACCTTCCAGCGTTTTGCGAGAGAACGTGCGAGTTCACCAATGGGCCAGAGTGTGTGGGCGATGATGTGTTCTGGGCGCCAACCTTCCAGCCACTTTTCGATCGATCGTTGACGGTTTCGTATGCTTTTGGATGTGAGCCAAGGATAGGGGTGATCGGTATAGGCGATGAATCGTGGAGCGAAGATTTCGAATTCATTATGCTCAAATTTTTTTGCTGCTTTAGCAACTCCCGTTAACGTGGAACGGCTTTGTTCCATGTATTTTAGAAGCCTTGGCAGTGGATTGATGATACGAACCTCATGCCCCATATCCCGTAACAATTGAGCATGATCGGCGACAAAGGTTCCTCTTGCTGCATTGGTTGGAAGAGGATGAAGCAGCGTCACCAAAAGTATCCTCATCAAATCACTCAATCATTGAGGGCTTGATGAAGCATTGTCAAGTTATCAGCAACGCTTGCATTTGCATTAAACAATCCTGAGCCAACGACCGCATTGGTCACACCCCACTCACGCAACATTGCAATATTGTGGACTTTAACACCACCATCGATTTGCAACTGTACATCACGTCCACCTGCTGCAACTTGGTCGTCAATTGCCTTTCGTAATGTACGAATCTTGGATTCAACGGTAGGAATAAACGATTGTCCACCGAAACCTGGATTGACGCTCATAATGAGAACAAGATCAACATCTGGAAGGACTTCAAGTGCTGCTTCAACGGGTGTGCCCGGATTGAGAACAACGCCTGCAGTTGCTCCTGCTTCTCGAATTGCATGAAGGAGGCGGTGAAGATGCTTGACAGCTTCAACATGGACAGTCAGATGATTGCAACCAGCATCGATGTAATCCTGATACATCGATTCTGCATTCTCAACCATGAGGTGTGCATCGAATATTGGCCCATCGCCAAGATGCTTACGAAGTTGCTTGATAACCGGAGGGCCAAACGTCAAATTTGGAACAAAATTTCCGTCCATGACATCCAGATGAAGCCAATCAAGACCAGCTTCAACGGCTTCATCACATGCAGAACCAAGGGCTGCAAGATCGGCGGTTAGGACACTAGGTGCAATGATCATCAAATCCCTCTGAACAAGGCGAGGCGCTTGAGACACATGAGGCTTTTCTTACCGCTTTTGAACCGAAATCACGTCATCCCATTGTCGAGCAGAGCCTCTTCGGTAGATGTTGTTGTGAAAAGAACGATGTTGGTGATGGATGCATCGAGCCAGTCGTCCACGATGATTGTAGCAACCTTGACGCGTGTGAATGGGAGTGAAGACTTCATCGAGAGGAAGTTCAGGCCCATCGAATTCAGGTCGTTCAATCTCAACACGCTCGCTTTCCCCATCCCACACCAACTCATCCATGGTTGGAGGAGCAAGCGTCGCATCATGCAAAACATGCAATCTACCTTCAGCGAGTTTACCCGGCTTCCATTTTCCTCGTGAACCGTCTTCAAGGTGTTCCATAAGATGCCGAATTTGAGGTATTGTGGCAAATCCAAGATGGGTGGCTTCCCACCAACCTGAGGTACGTGCAACAGTAACGTGATGAACTCCTGGATTCATCATTCGGGGATCGAGTGTATCGGTCCATGTCCGACAAAAGTCATCGATTCTGACATTGATGATTGGGAGAGGACCTGCGTTAATATCAGCAAGCCTATGCGGATTTGCAAGTTCGCCTAATAGCAGAATTGGCCTTCGCTCATTCATTGGAGCTGCGTCTTCTTGTTGGAGAATTGCATCGATTGATAACCCCGACTCAGTTTTCCAATCTGCAATACAGGTCTTGATTTCATTCAGTGACATTTCAGCATTTTCGATTTGTTCAGCATGGATCCAATGCAGATGTTGCTGTGTAAAAACGACAGGCTGGGGCGGTAAAGGCAGGGGAGAATTTGATGGCTCGTATGGCCACATTCTCGGTATGGTTGCGAGATTCATTTTCTCTCCTCATCAATTGAATAAGGCTTCATGCATGCACTGTGGGCACTTGACTTTGATCGGTCTTCGGCTTGGGATGCCAAGTGCCACGCCACAACCAGGGCACATGATGGCTTGGTCAACTTGAGCACGCTTACTTTTGGCTCCAGCAGTTGGGTCATAATCAAAATGCAATCCTTCCATTGAGATATGACGCGGCTGACTTGGAAGTTGAGGGATTGTTTTGCTTGCTACAGGTTCAAACGGCTGATTTGCTGCTGGAGCAGGTTGCTGAGCAGATCGAAGAATGGCCATGATCTGATCAGCAGCCATCCCATATTTTCGAGAAAGAGCATCAATTTCGAGAGTCAAATCGTATCCCTGCAAACTCGCCAAACGTTGCAAATCCTGTGGTGAGATGGAACTCATACCTACGCGTAATGCTTCCTGAATTTGAGGTTTGAGGACAACTGTGTGCTTTGGCCTGCTTAGATGCCCCAGTATCGTTCGGATTGAGCTTGTTTCTGACGCAATCCCTTGAGGATGGTAATGGTAACCCAAAGAACCGCAATCCATCCAAATGGAACTGCAAGCGTATCGATGATGTTTTGAACGTTAAATTCGTAAGCATTTCCTTTCAGAATATCAATCGCAATTTGCAAAGAGGTGTTGACAAATGAATAAACAACCATGCCGAAGATGCTCAGAACAATCAACGAGCCTGAGAAACTTCCTCGCTTGAGACGAAGCAACATGAATCCTGCTGTAGATGTTAGGAAGGCGATAACAATCCAGGCGAGTGAAGAGTTGGCAACTTGCATCCAAAGGATGGATTTCGTTTCTGTATCAACCAGATCATCAAACGTTTGCCAGCCTTCGGCGCCTGCAAAAATCGCACTAAACACAGTTGCAGTCCATAACAACGAAGAAAACATCGCAGCATCGGCGTTTTCACGCATTTCTTGAATGACTCTATTGACCGTTGTTTCAATTCCAGCACCTTTAGCGAAAATGAACAGTCCGAGAAGAAGTGGAAGGCTACCAATAACAATGCCCCCAATTTCGTTCGGTAGCATGATACCAAGACCAAAAATAGCGAGGACAAGGCCCATCGGAATCATGAATCTGGCTCTCCATTTCGGGTCTTCAAGCGCTTTCACGATGTAGTAATAGGTTCCCTCAATACCTTTCGATTGTTTGACAATGATTTTTTCAACGTGGTCAATTCGTACTTGAGATTGAATAATCGGTAGAACTGCTTCGTCTTCTGCACCATCTGTGATGAGGATTGCTTCATCGGGTTGGTATGCCGATACAACTTCCTCAAGTTGAGCAGAAATCGCACGATCAGATCGAACACCGACCTTCTCGTCTCCGGTAAGGATTGCGACTTCAACCTCATCCTCATCTGCGCCATTTTCAAGCAATGCGTCGTGTTGTGAAAGAGCACCTAAAATGGCGTTTGTATCGCTTTCTTCGGGGTCTGCAATTCCGAGTTTAAGGGCTGCTGTAAGGACTTGACGTCGTCCAACAACCGGTCCACGAATTGACGTCTTGATACCGAGATCATTGTCTCGGTCAACGGTCAAAACAAGTATTCGTGCCATCGGGCTCCCTGAGTCGTCCTAGACACTCCTCCACTTCAAACTCTTGCTTCATTAGAGGTATCTTCGACCTTTTCGGGAGGTGCTTCAAGTTGTTTCTGGCGTAGTTTTCTTCGCTGAGTTGCTCGTATGTACTTGAGAGGATGGTCGAGCCAAGGCTGATCGCAAAGGCGGTCATCACCAGGCAAGACTGGACAGTTGTGATTTACTTTGAGCTTTCCACACCCAGAAGGCGTGTAGCCATGCTGGTACACGTGCCCGACCTGGTACGTCGTCGTCCCTTCATCAAAGTCGGGTGCACCTCGGAAGAAATCGACACAGGCTTCTTGTGGTAATGCAAGCGTCGAAGCCATTGATGCAAGGAAAAGCCTGCCAAAGTGGTTGACGTTTACACCTGCAGATAACTCGGCAACAGCCTTCCTCATGCAAGGAGGCCAATCGTCTTCTTCAGCACCGACCAGAGCGATAGCATCACTTGTTTTCTGAGCAAGTAGATTACGAACCATGCCTACTGGCTCAGCAAGACGTACTGCGAGGTCTGTAGTAACCTCTGCCATTTTTTCGATACCTTCTTGCTCGACATCGGATTTGATGTGCTCTCTCAGCAGACGAGCAAGTTTTGCAGTTGAGGAATATTTCTGCTCGTTATGCAACCGTACCATACCGGCATCAACATCACAATTTGGTAGACGCCAGCGGTTACCGGTGATGCGCGGACAGACTTCAATGAAGTCAGAGAGAGAAAGTTTCCATTCCAATCCATCTTGTATTTGTCGTAACGATTGAATGTCGGTTCCGATCATTCCTCGATGAGTTGATCGGCCGACTTCAGTATGCTCGAGTGTAGAAATGTAGGTGTTTGCAATGTTGGTTAAATTTTGATTATCTCGGATAAGCAAATGCTCTGCACGGGTCGCTTCAGCTTGAGCCCAACGTGCCAACAAACGCTCGTCTTCTGATGCGCAGATGACAAGACGGGCATAGTAAAACGAGAATGCTTCGATTAATCGACCCTCTTCGGTATGGATATCGCCGCCACTTAATTCGACTCCTTCTTTTGATTGTACACTATCAACAAGGCGAATACGGGCTCGTTTCCTTGCTGGCTCCATCAGCGCTCCTTCGAGCAAATCGTCCAGTGTAATGTTGTGCTTTGCAGCCATCTGTTGAATCCATCCGCTTGCTTGCGGCAAAAATGGATAACGCGCAAGCGTAATCTCATCGGTGATGGATGGTTGACTGGTTGGCCTCGGCACAAATAACGAACAAACACGATATCATATGAACTTGACAACCCATATCTTTCATGAAGGAACTTCGGCTGGGAGAACCGTGCTCAACCCCGTCCCAAACGAACTTATCACCTTGCAAGGCGAGGTTCGTCAAGCCTTTGGCTGGTCGTTGGATGCGGATGATTCCTCAGCAATGGAAATGGAAAAATGCTTCTCTGAACCACATCCGTTTGGTCAAGAAGCATGGTCTATTGAATCTCGCAAATCAGCACTTGTAAGCCTCAAACAATCCATTTGTTCAGCAGAACGATTGGTGATTATAGGAGCTGGTAGTGAATCGATTCAAACGCATCAATATCCTGGAGCAAAGTTTGTTGCTGCTGATGGTGCTGTAGGGGCGCTCGATGACCTTTCTCGAGTTCTTTGTGTTGTCAGCGATGGTGATGGAGCTGAACACCTTGAACGAGCCGCACGACATGGGATCCACATTGTCTTGCATGCACATGGCGATAATGCGGACATTTGGAAGCATCTCGCATCAAAATGGGCTAATTTTGATTCACCACCTCCATTAACACTCACGTACCAATCGATGAAACAATACGATGGTATGTACAATCCCGGTGGATTTACTGACGGCGATCGAGCACTTTGCCTCATACGAGCCTTGGGCCGTTCTCTCGATGCTGTGGAATGCATTGGATTCAGAACAGATTACGTCGGACCCTGGTCTGGAACGACAGATCTTCTTCGGAAAAAGCAGAAGTTGAGATGGATGGAGGAATCCATGCGACGTTTAGGTGTTGAACATCACCTCATAAACTAAAACAAAGAGTTGAATTCTATGGAACGGAAGAAAATGCTCAACATCTTGTTGTGGTTTCTCGCCTTTCTTATCATCAATATAATATGGGCAAATGTAGCCTCAAATGAGGCCTCACAACAACTCAATGACCGAGGGTTTGAGTTCCAATCCGAACGCGAAGTATCTCTTCAAGCCGTCTTTGGAAGTAATGCAGAATTACCGATTACGATAACAACTGAATTTGTCCATATTGATGACCCGGATCGTATTGCAAATGCATCTTGGAAATTGATTGATGCTTCCAACAACGTTGTTCTTAACTGGGCAGGTACAACCAATGAAGTTGTCACTCTGAAGGCTGAATTACCGCCTGGAGCGTATACGCTGAACACAACAGTTGATGAGAATGTTATCGCCATCCAACATCTCGATGTGGCACCATTTGCACCACTCGCCATCCTGGGTCATGTTGTTCTTTCAGTGCTCTTGGTTGCACTTGCCTTTGGAGAATCAGCAGTTCGAGTTTTCATTGCAAAGCGGATCGACCAAAGTGAAGTCAATGAGAGCAAGCCAAAGGAATTCAGAAAATCTCGCATCGGCATGCCTGAGGTTGATGGACACGATGCAGACACTGACTCGCCTTGGCGAGACCCGATAACGTTGTAATTACAAGAAATCGGTTAGCGACATCTGGCGAGCACGATCGTTGTTGAACAACGATTCAACACTACCTGCCAACCATTCCATATTTTGTCGAGTATAGGTGTCAACACCGTATGTATCCATGACGTGTTTCGTAACTTCGATGTATTTTCGAACGGCTCCTTCAGAGACGGTCAAAGCAAGTCTACCATTGCATAAACCTCCTTCGTTTCGAGCAACACCGTGGGCAGATAAGCCTCGTCCACCAGCTTTCTGAATCTGGATGCAATGGCCAGCAAGCGGCATTCGTCGATAGGAGTGTCCACATTTCAGACAACGTACTTTTTGACGGCCATAAGCATTGAGATTGCCGCGCAAATCAGGTAGGAAATGAGAGCGAATGACAGATGATGCAACAGTTCGTGCATCAATGGCCCGCAACCGTTGACAGAGATTCAACTGCCCATTCATTTTGTCAATCATCGTTGCAAGCGTCTTGTAAGCTGATAGTTCGGGCCCCTCATCAATTCGATTGCAGTCGTGAGTAAACCCGTAACCACGTACAGCCGCTACAGAACCCAAACGTCGTTCAACGAAATCCATTGAATCGGCGATTTCTTTTGGATGCGGTTGATTTAATGTCGCTTCATAGAATTGACGACGATAGAACCAAGCCGCATCAACGTTGAGCGCTTCTTTGTCAATTTCAGTTGGATTCAATCGAGTTGTTAAGACAAGGGGGGCGTCCATTTGACCACCACGATTCGCTGGTAAGATTTCACGACTGAAGTTCAGCAAACCGTCCATCAACAGCATGATGGCATCTTCATCCCCGTCACAATTCCGTCGTTTTGCAGCATGGAAAAGCGGGTGTGCATAACCACCTGAACAGTCTGCCCAGCCAATGATTCTGGAAAGCACGCCTCCAGACGTGTGCGGAGCCAATGCACAGATAAGTTGCCCAACAAGGTCTTCCTTGTTCGCAGCATTGTAATATGGTTGCAATCCGTAAAATTTCACCAGCACTTCATCGACAAATTGAGCCGTTCGGACAAAATAATCAGCAGCATTCTTTGCTACAATAAAATCTTGAGGATACAATTCCAACATTTGTTCATTGCTCTGCAAAGGATTTCCCTCCCAGTCGTGTGTATAGCCAAGAGCATGCAATCGTTTCCAATCAACGTCGACTTCTTTCGGAGTGAAGTGTGTCACTGGGACGTCACTCATATCGAAACGAACGGTTCCATCACGGAAAACAGGAAGATCATATTTGGCGCGAATGAGTCCCTTTTCAATCGGCTCAGGCGTTTGATTTCGACTCTTCAACTCTTTCACGCATTTGACTTGCTGAGGCAATCGCCCCATCCCGATTCTGAGTTGCGCATCTTCAAGAATCGATTCGATGGGAACGCTTTGCATTTCACCACGTCTTCGGCTGTTGCCAGATGATTCCTTCATGTCGGTGCGACCACCGCACGTCTCGCCAATTTTCGGAATTCCAGCATCGTCAAGGACGCGATGGTGGCATTGAATGAAGGGTGAATCCTTACCGCATTTTGAGCAGATACGTTTCCCCATTTGCACACGAATCGACCCCTTGCCTACAGCATTGGAAATGAGTCGTTGATTACCGCCCTCAAGGGCGATAGGAAACAACATGTGTGAACGGGGCGACATTTCTCGTGGAGCAGATTTCTCGGGCCTACCCATACGACACCCAATACGCTGTGGAGCAGCATGTTCCCAACGAAGCGGAGAAATTTCTCGAATCAATGGTAGAATACCATCGACGAGGTGATTGTCATGAATTCGTTGTGAGGCCAAATACTGGGCGACATCTGTTGGTCCTGGGTCGGAAACAGAATCAGCGGCCTTTTTTCCAACTTGGTCGGTCTCTGCTATACCGAGTCCCTGTTGCCTCGCTTCAGTTTCTGCAGCAATTCGAACCGTTGAGCGATGTTTCTTCAAATCCTTCAGCCGAGTGGCTTCATCTCGCAATACAGCATTGCAATTACGTAATTCAACAATTCGCTGATCGATTAAGGTCTTCAAATCAACACGTTGATGCAAACTGTTCTTTTGGACAGTGTATCCTAATCCATTGATCATTGCTTGCCATCCACATGTCGCAACAATATCGTCCCCATCATGATGGTGGGAAACGCCGAGGAGCAACAACGCTCCCTTGACTAAACCGTGCTGCATGAACGTCCAACCTTCGGGTAAGGATTCCTCAAAAATCGGCTCTTCGGGTTTGAAATCAAGACCTATCGGTTGAACTTCACTTAGAGGAGGAATCTGTTCAGGTTGCAATTTGTCCATGACTGAGGCATCCCATCCTTTGGCAGCCCCTTTGAATCGAAGCCATGAGGATTCTTGGTAAGGATGGCGAACATCGACATCGAGTTGAGAGGATGATTCAATTTCACCCTGCTTCATAGCATCCAAGAGCGATGGAACCCATTCAATGGGCAGGTCAAGGAACCACGGGTTGTGTGGAGGTGGTAGCGCAGTTCTCCATCGTTCTGCAATACTCGAAGCCTGCTCCCAATCAAGGGTGAGTTTTGAAAGATAGCGATGCCATCGCCGCCGAACATGGAATTGAGAGAACCCATCTTTAGCATCGATTACGCCTGGAACCCCTTCTGGGAGGGGGCCAAGATCTTTGCAAATGGAGGCAAATTCAGCGACATCCTGTGGAGTTGCTAATGCATCAATGAGGTCACTCGCCCACCAATCGGTCGTATAGCCAGCCGGAACCAGATTCTTGTTGTTCTCCATGAATTCTCCGTAACCAATGATAATCTCGCCGTTGTCCCAAATTGAACGAATATCATGCCGAACTTTACGCATTTTTTCAGCTTCATCAATTCGTAAAAATTGACCAGAGGAGAGAACCACCCACGGGCCCTCAGAATCGTCGCTTGGAGTTACTGCACAGGCTTTGCCTGGACGTTCAATCTTCATTTGTGTTCCAATGGTGATGAAATCATCCAAGACGAGCATCGAGGCGGGATTAAGCGATGCAGCGGCAAGTCCTGAGGGGCGTCCGCGACCGTAACGTAATCGGAAACCACCCGGTTGTTGAGGTCCACCAAATATGGGGCGACCAGCAATAATGTCTTTCATAAATTTGTCAATAGGAGCAACTCTTCGGCTCTTGAACTCATTCTTTTTTGCTCCACCCTCGTCTTCTTTGTCTTTGGATGCAAACTTTGAGATGAAATCCCAGCCAGGTACCTTTAGTCGTTCAGTATGCTTCCGGATTTTCGGTGCCTTCAGACACATTCCCTCTCCAATCACGAGGAGTACACCGCCACGTATCCTTGCTTCGTCGATATTTCGGACGCGCCCATATCCTGCACATTCGATCGACTCTGTTGATTCACCGTTAATCATTACTGGACAAGCTCGAACAATTTCTTCAATTTCTGCAGGCGATGGGCGATATTGCAAGTTCCCTCGATACAACCCAAATTCTTCCTTAACTCGCTCAACTTCTCCATCACTTGGGATGTACGGGCCAACTTTCAACTCTCGGCGGATCATATCTGCGATGAGGACAGCGAGGGCTTGAGCCGTACCTCCTGCTGCCCGAATAGGTCCTGCAAAATGAACCGAAACAAAGGCAGAACCATCGACGTTGTTCAACAAACGAACCTCACTGATACCCTCAAGAGGAGCAACAAGAACGGCTTCTGTAAGAATCGCAAGTCCGACTCGCAATCCAACATCGATCGATTTGACCATGTCGTACCCTTTTTCCCTGAATCCCTTCGCAACCCGCTGCGCCATCATAATCGAGGTCGTTTCACGGTCATGCTCGGCAAGTAAGGCGCGTATATCATCTGCAACTGGATAGGATTCAAGGTGCTCAATAAGCAGTTTTTCTGTGCGCCCAGCCAGATCATTTGCCCGAGGAATTTCAACGAATGGTTTGGGATCAAGGCCGAGGTTTCGTGCCTCTTCGGCTACGTTGTAAGCGTGGTCCGCTTGCTCATCCAGAAGGGTCTGATAACGTTCCATTTCTTGCTCAAGGCGGGCAACATCAACACCAATGAGTGGATTAAGCTCGTTGGTTGACGTCTTTTTTGTCATGAACAACGACCCCTTATCGAACGTTATCGTCGAGACTTTATGATGCAATCGGCGAGCCAGCATCCTCTTTTCAAGCCCAACATTCATGCGTTGGATGCAATACCCTTGATACATGAGCGTCCATTCGTCATTGAAGAATCTGCCAGAATGGAATAGGTTGGTGGAGTTGGTACGAGAACTCGCTTTTCTTGATGGCGGTTCTAATGATGCATTTACACTTGCATCTGGTCGTAAATCTCGTTGGTTCTTCGACATGAAACCCGTAATGATGCATACTGAATCGTCAAAACTGCTCTCTCATCTCTTTAACCATCGACTGGATGCGCTTAACCCAGATTTTGTGGGCGGTCTTGAACTTGGCGCTGTTCCATTGACAGCCATTGTCATCACAGGCGCAGAATCCGATCACAGGAAAGGATTCATGGTCCGCAAATCGCCTAAGGGACGGGGTGGTCGAAAGACCAACAACCC
>JAYXXD010000036.1:0-14848 GCA_036019775.1 Thermoplasmatota archaeon | reverse complement strand
GGCTTCACTTTCGATGCTGGTCCTACCGTGATTACAGCACCACACGTTCTCACCGATTTGTTTGACCTTACGGATCGAAAACTGGAGGATTACATCAAACTCATGGAAGTTCAACCGATGTATCGATTGATTTGGAGCGATGGTGACCGATTCGATTACGTTCGTGATGAAGCCACCATGGTCAAGCAAATCGCAGAACGAAGTCAATCCGATGCAGAAGGCTATCAGAAGTTTTTCGAGTATGCAAAGAAAGTCTTTCACAAAGGGTACACAGAACTAGCAGACCGCCCGTTCCTCAAGTTTTCAGACATGATGGCTGTCTCACCATCGCTCATCAAATTGCGAGCAGATCGATCTGTCTACAAAACCATCTCGAAGTATGTCAAAGACGATCACCTCCGGCAAGCTCTCAGTTTCCATTCCTTGCTCGTAGGAGGCAATCCGTTCCAAACCTCATCCATCTACACACTGATCCATTACCTCGAGCGTGAGTGGGGTGTGTTCTTCCCCGAAGGTGGAACCCATGCCTTGGTACGAACACTGGTGAAATTGTTCGAAGAACTCGGCGGTGAACTTCGTCTTTCAACACCCGTCAAATCCGTCGATGTCATCAAGAACGGAAAGGGAACAATCCATCGAATTACAGATGGAAACGATGTCACCCAGGACTACGACATGGTCATCTCCAATGCTGATGTTCACCACACTTACAAGAAACTCTACTCGAATTCCAAGGTCGCTCAAAAGCGTGCCAAGAAACTTGAGAAGATGGACTGGTCCATGTCCCTGTTTGTCCTTTACTTCGGAACGGACATCGAATACAACGATGTTGCACATCACACAATCCTGTTCGGACCTCGATACAAGGGACTGCTTGATGACATCTTCAAAGGAAGCAAACTTCCAGACGATTTTAGTTTGTACCTCCACGTTCCAACTGTGACGGACAAGAGTCTTGCCCCAGAGGGATGCAGTGCAGCCTATGTCCTTGCGCCAGTTCCTCATCTTGGACGAGCCGATGTTGACTGGGATTCCATTGCTGATGAGTATGGTGATCGAATCATCAAGACCCTTGAAGTTGAGATGCCAGAACTAAGTAAGCACATTGTTACACGACGACATATCACACCAAAGACGTTCGAAAACGAACTTGCAGCATTCAAAGGATCTGCGTTCTCAGTTGCTCCAAAGCTCACTCAGAGTGCGTACTTCCGACCATCCAACAAAGACTCAGGCATTGATGGCCTCTACCTCGTTGGTGCAGGAACGCATCCAGGAGCTGGATTGCCAGGCGTACTCAACTCTGCCAAGGCAACGACCGATTTAATTTTACAAGATTTGTAAACCAATCTCTCAATTCCCAAGAACGAATTCAGGACATGTTCGATCTAGACAATTGTTGCAATTTTGCGGACTTGGTTCCGTCTTATCTCCGTCTTCTGAAGTAAACCAAAAGTCAACAGGTTCAGCAGGAGCGGGTTTACTACATGAATTACCATTAATCACACTAATTTGACAATCATTACTCTCATGCATATTCGCATAAAATATAGCTTGGAATTTATCAGATTCTCGCGTGGTATCCCTTTTTTTGATTTCAATTATTAATGGCCCACTCTCTGTCTGACAGATCAGGTCGATTCTACCAAACGACTGAACGTCTCCAAAAGGTGTCTCAATGGTGCCTGACACTTCAACTTCACTATCCCACTGGCAATTCGCAAGTTCACAGTCCTCTACAAAATCAAGAAACGAGTTAACTGACTCTTTTATGCTTGAAACTAAATCTGAGACTGAAGAACCTATAATTGAGCGGGAGTTTGATTCCTTCATCAGCAACACTTCTGCTTGTTCTTTAGTAAAGATAGATTTGCTCTCCTCTAATTCATTCAAAATTGAAATTACAATTTCATATCTGACTTCAAAATATTCCATGTTACGTTCATCTGGTCTATTGCTCCCCACTGCAACAAATTGCAAGATTGATTCAAGCAACATACCATGGATCTTGTGATATTGATTTCCATCTCTTTTGTTCTCATTGTTGTCCACTAGGTCAAGATTACTTAATTCAACAAGGGCTTTGAATTTGCGTGGACAACTCATCGCTGTTGATAGAGTTGAAGGCCCAACCATACAATCCCTCACAAGTCTTGCATGTCAGTTGGAAGGAGCATGTTTTTGAGAACAGTTGCCAATTTTGTTCTCAAGGATTCAAAACGACCAATGTGGAGATAATACATTCTTCCTTCTTTCAATCGGCGAGGTTGTTCCAGTTCTAATTCAATTGAACCTCTCCCTGGAAATTCCCTTAGTATTGGATCCTTATCCGGTTTCAACATCTCTGACAATGGTCTCAAGTTAAGGACTCCATCTCCATGCTTGATTTCAAAATATTGGTGGTTATTCTGATGCCGAATTGTTACCTCCATTCCTGTATCCATTTCAAGACGATTTCTCATTTTTATCGCTTCCAAACTATCTCTTCGTTCAGAGTCTTGTTCCCCTGATTCCAATGTTGGAAGGATGCCGTGTCGTATGTAACGAATCAGTCGAAGCCCATTCTTACGATCTAATCTGTCATGTTCGCGGATGTTCCTGAAATCCAATAAGCAGTTGATGCAGGCCAAGTCACAACCCGAAGATTCGATACATTCAACTCCAGACAATCGTTGCTCTATCTTGTCAAAAATTCCGGGTAGTTCTTCGAGATGCTGCACTACTTCAAGCGTCAATCCGGCCCCGCCAGAAACTTCGTCGTAAAGGAAGATATCCGTGAAATAATTTCGGCCACCTTGATCATCTACCTGAGCGAATTTACGGACTCCACCACTGATTTCTCGGTTAACAAAACCACGAGTTCGTTGTATTTCCTCAACCATTGCTTCTTTAATTGCTCGAATTGCGCCATCAAATGTGCGTAGTTTTGCGAGTTTTTGTCCCTCAATAAATTCGTCTGGTTTGATAAATCGAAACAATGCAAGGTCTGTTCTGAAGGTCATGCCAAGCATAATTTTTCCATCTGCTTCAAGTTCCCCCTCGTCCCCGCCTAACGGATGAGTTTTGCATATTCTTCTCGCTTCATCCTTTTGTTCAGGTGATAAATCATCGCTAGGCCTCCAGTCAGCAGCATAGGGTCGATGGTGGCCATCATTGTCTGGTCCATTGTAAAATGGCTTTTTTTGTTTAAGTTCCATGCGACCACAATCGGGACATAACCAATATCCTGAATTGTTAAGCCCAGAGTTGATTAAGATGAGTTCAATACCACTCTCACTCTCTTGTGTCTCGCTCTTTGATGAATAGAGTTGAAGTCGGGTTGCCAGATCCTCAAGTCCGTCGACATTATCCATCGGATGGAGCACAATTTCCTCTGCATCATCACCCATCAGAGGAGATGGGAGTTCTATCCTGCCTGTAACAGATTCTTTTTTGATTGAACGTGGAGGTTCAGCTTTCATCCAGTGTGCCCGCCCTCTCCAAAATTTGCTCGAACTCTTTTCCTTCTCTCCCTTTGAATTGAATGGGACGATTATTGGTGCAAACCCTTCAGGTCGGTACCATCGATTTCCTCGTACCTCGCCTTCTCCACAAACTGGGCAAGCGTCCAATTCGAGTTTTTCATTCATTACTTTGGAAACCCAACCACATCGATTTTCCAAACATCGATTATACCACATTAATGAATCAGAATCTAAACGATCTTGAAACACATGACGGGCACGATGAATAAGGCTAGGAGGATTAAAAAATGACAAACCACCAATGACATATGATTCTCCGTTGACAACAATTTCACGTCCTGGAGAGTACTCAACAAGTGCTTTTCGCAGATCTTGACCCATTGATGCCCATGTTTTTGGACGATATCCCTTGCCATTTTCATCCGTAAGTCCGCTCACTTTAAACTCACAAACATCTAGTGGAAACGAGAAACTAGGGGTTACGCCATCTCTCAGAAGAAATTCGAGTAATCCTTTGTCATCATTCTCCATTTTCATCACCTCCAGTGTGGATCTCACGATTTTGCACCCATTTTTCAATTCGCGATTTCAGACTATTTGCGTATGCAAGTGCAGTTTCTTGCGTTGAAATGGTGGAAGCCTCCATCATCGTTTTCAGCAATTCATTTGATTCCGTAGTGCTCTGTTCAATCAAGTCATTGAGCCATTGAATAAACGCGTTTGCTGAATAATGTGGATTCTTATTTTCTACAAATGCATCATAGTTTCCAAGACTTTCGAGTAGGTTGCGCCCACCATCTTCCATGTGGGCAAAAGTAAGTGATTCTGTAGAAAATGGCAATCTCTTGAAGAACTTCTGGATGCTTAATGCATTGAAATGACGCTGTTTGATTTTTTGATTATCAAGATAAATCTTGGGAGGTTCGTCAGGATGTTTCAACAATCTTTCTGGTTGGAGGAAATATGTCTGGGCGTAAGACGAATTATCAACCCAAGTTATCGCCATACTCACTTCAGATGCACCGCGACCAGCACGGCCGACCCTTTGCTGATAATTTGCAGCATGGGGAGGGACGGTTCGTAATGCGACAGCAGTCAAATCACCAATATCAATACCAACTTCCATTGTTGTTGTACACGATAAAATATCAATCGGTGGTTGCTCAATATCCGTATCAGTTCCTATGGCATGTGATTCCATTGGGACATCTTGGAACATCAATTCGTACAATTCCGTTGTAGAAAAGAGATCATCACGCCCCAATTTTTCTGATATCTGTGCGGTATGTTCCTCCGCCCGATAAATCATAGGTACCGCTTTTGGTTGACTTAACTTCTCGACACGTTCAGACCAAACAGCCAATCGTTCTTCGTGATACCTCTGGCCATCGCCTTCTTGAATCAAGAAGGAATTTGTTTCACTACATCCGTCTGCGATACATGTGACGTCAAGATCATGATATCGTGGAGTAAAGCAGGAGGTGCAGAGTTTAAGTTCCTCGTTTGCAGGAACAAAGACAATTCGAGCCGGATTGAGGTAGAACTCTATATCATCACCCCCATCAGACCTTTCTGTGAACAGGGGCCAGATTGTATTCTGCTGAAGTCGATCAACAAATGGCTCTAGAATACTTTTTACTTCACCTGGTTTGAGACCCAGTAATTTTGCGATTTCCCTACTCAGACTATTTACCAAAATATTTCTATCTGTGAACGGTTTTTTACGATACATTATGTCATCATAAGAATCGTAATGTGTGCTAGTGGTCAACAAATGAGGGCGATTGCCACTTTTGGTGAGGATGGCTCGTTCAGTTGAACCACTCCCTTCAATAGATATTGAGCCTATGTCCATGAATAGTAACGGAAGATGTGTCCTTACGACCTTATATAAATCACCCAAGGAATTGCTTTCTTCCTCTGATAAAATAAGGCGATAGCTTCCCAAACCTAGGGTATGGGTGCCAAAGAGATCATGAGAAATCCACCGAAGCAAGAGTGCACCAAATTGCCGGGGGGGATCCGAATATGTGTCACAAGAGAGTACTAATTTCCGCCAATCCTCCATTGCCCCAGTCATTTGTTCAGGGGTGATTTCGCCTCGATCTAATCGATTTAAGAGGGATTTTGCTAGGTTTTCGCTCAAATGCAAATGGCCTTCCAAGTAGTCATCAAGGATCATTCGTTTCACTGCGAATGTGTTTGTGAGTAATTCGTCCGAAATAATTCTTGACAAATTTTGAAAAGTTGTGTTTGCAAGTTTTTCCCAATTCCACTCACGACCAGTTTTTTCTTGATAAAAATCTATTTGTTGTTTTATATCACCTTTCCATTTTGAAAAGACAGAATCTAATTTAAGTTCATTCTGATAGTAGTTGACATACTCTTTGAGTTTGCCACTTGCATCACTCAGGATTTTGGTAACATGGTTGTCCATATCCTTCTTCAACCGATCAACTTTTTCTTGACCATCCTTGTCATCATCATCAATATTATCTCGAAGATTTCGTATGTTTTGGAAGGCTTCATTTTTCATTGCTCTTCGGACATGATGCATAATATAGTCTTCAACAATGTCATCACTCTTTTTGCTTCGTTGTTTCAAACTTTCAATCAGTAAATCTGTTTCCTTGGTTGGGAATTTTTGAGCAAGGAAGGAACAAATGAGAGCACTATGGCCTAACATTCTCGATCGTTCCGGCATCTGGGCAGTGTCACTGAGAGGATTCAATCTCATGGATGCAGAGAAGAGACAAAAATAACCGTAAATGTTGTTGATGGCACGTTCTTTTTCTGGAAGGTTTGCGAACCACGGCTGGCGTTGCAATGCTACGAACATTGTACGGCCTTCGTCGATGGCTGAATCGTTTTTGATCTTCAATGCCATTTTTGCTGCACGTTGCCTTCCATCGGAGAACAGCATCATCTTACGTCCTTTGTGCGGGTGTTGTGAATCATTCGGGTCTAACATTGATGTTCCAAGACTGATGCTCTGGAGGAAAAATTCGTCGCCGCGTGTTTGGGTGTTTGAGAATTGCGGTGACTGCTTTCGAGTATAATCTCGGGTACAATACATGCATTGTCGAGGTTCGATTCTTCCATTGCTTACTTCCCAAGATTTGAGTACCGAGGGTTTAGGATTCTCGTATTTGTCTGTATGTTGAGTCACACGAATTTTTATCCATTCGTCCTCATTTCTGTCATCTAGATTTGTGTCATTTTTCAATACGGTTCCACCCTTCAAGCCAAGATAATGCGTGAATACACTATCATCGTCAACCACCCTTACTAGCAATCCAAGTAGTTCATCTCTACGCGAACGTTCATTGAAATTCCTTCTTTGGTGTGCATGAGTAAGCCGAATTTGTGTGTAATCAGGAGAGGATAGATTTGATGCTCCTGCTGAGAATGAATAAGTCCCACGATATTCAAACCAAATAAGCAGATAAGTCCCCCCGCAATTTCTGTCAAAATACAAATCGTATGTTCGTCCCTCACATCCCTCGGATGAACATGTAAAAATTCCTTCAGCGACGAAGTTGCCACATCCTGCACAAACTCTCGAGATGTTGTCCCCTCGAAGCATTAAGTGCATCCTGAGTGGCATAAATGGGTCTCTCATAAATTTCGTTGGGTGATAGCGAACCCCAGCAGCAATGATATCAAGTAATACGTCAAGAGCAAGCCGTGATACTTCTGATTCCACATCTTGTGAGACCATAACATCAACGAGCAAATCATGGCGACGAGGCAACCTTCCAAGTTCCTGCCCTTCTAAGTCCACACCTCTTTCTTCGTACCACTCTCGAATCAGTGAACCAATCTCCTCGTTGACGGTGTCTGGGCGAAGCAAAAACCTCCGTAAGCGAACAGCAGGAGGGTATTTTGAAAGGCAACTGAACACGACGTGTTGATGCATCATCCTCGAATCATCTTGGATTCCGCCAAGTTCGATGTATTCATCTCGACCTTGCTGAATTATGTCCTCCCCTAGAAGTTGAATAAGAGTATCCAGTTCTACGTCCATGCGCTTATCCCCCTCTCGAATTCTTAGTGCAGCATGAGCCAGCACTTTTGCCTCATTTTGCTGAATCAAATTCTCCTCTCCTTCAAGCGGTTCAACATCAGCAAGTTGTGAGGTTGGGAGCACAATGTTGTTTTTTCGAGTAGGATCATTTTCGAGGCTAAGTAGTTTTGAAACGTAAGTTCTTTTCAGTTCTGAGTCTGTTCCAAGACTTGCACTCGTGATAATAAACTGGAGACGGTGTCTTGGTACGTTCAAAACTGATAGTAGTCTGTTCAAGAGTAGGCTGAATTCAGTTCCCATAGCGCCTTGATAGAGGTGAGCCTCATCCACCACCAGCAGCAATCTTCGGCGCTCAGAATCCTCGGCATTCCGATTACAATCGCGCAGCCATTGCCCTGTCGATTCCCAAAATGTGTGCTCAAGTGGACGCATTAGCATGTATTCCAACATGCTGTAATTGGTCACCATTGTGTCGGGCACTCCAACTCCGTATCCCTCTATCAGTCGTTCTGCGGTAATATCGTCAGGGCAGTTTGCTGCATGCTTATCCTTGAGATATTGACGAACGCCTCCAAGATGCATTTGATGGCGAGCAACCAATTCTCGGTCAAGGCGATCTCCTATGCAAGATAGGTGAGTAGCGCTTGCTTGGTCTTGTCTCTTAAATCGTCTGAATTGATCTTTTTCCGAATCAATAAAGAATTTCTTTTCCTTTAATTCGGCTTTTGAAAGGTTGTAATATTGGTGATTATCGAGTACGTCCTTTTGTGCAACTGGGCTGAGTTCTGAGAACATGAGGCCTAACTCATCATCATTAGGTGCGAGTTCTGGACGCCCACCGATTGAGGGAATTTTGTTTCGCTTCCTAAGCTGCTTCCATGCTTCAGGTCTTTTTTCGATGTTTTCAAATTGTGAGATGTAATTTTTTGTTCTGTCCAACTTCTTTGAGACTCTCCATTCTGTAGTTTCTGTCCCATTTTGGGATATTTTGTGCGGCTCGGCATACCAACCGTGATACTCAGTACGTCCAGTATACATGCCGAATTGCGGAAACCGTCCGAATCCGTTTCGCATGAGTTTTGTTGCGATTTTTGGATCGCCCATAAGTTTCCGCAAGCGGGCCATTTGGTCGGCGACAAGTGCATTCATTGGATAGAGAATAAGGCACTTAATTGCACGTTCTGATTTCTTATCTTCTGCTTTGCATCGTCGTGCTTCATCGTTGAGATGGGTCATCATCGGGAAAAGGAAGGATTCTGTTTTACCTGAACCAGTGCCTGTAGCAACAACGACATCATGGCCTTTGACATGACCAACAATCGAATCTTTTTGATGACCATACAGGTCATAATCTATGCCTGCGAGCGATAATATCTCGCCTAGTTGTTGAAGGCGTTCCGCCTCGTTTCCAGATAATCCGTCAATATTTTTCAGTTCCTCGGGTTTTGAGTTCTCTCCAGGTTTGTACTTTGGTATTGCTTCAATAAGTGGTTCTTTTACGAGAGGAAATACATTTTCAAAATAGTTGGTTCTTTTTTCGAGCATATTGCCCCATCTCTGCGGCCCTTGAATGACCGGATAGACTCTGCGAATATGTTTTTCTAGTCCCTTTTTCAATTCCGAAGTAATTTCTGACACTCGAACCATTTCCAATCTCTCCTATTCACTAATCCACATTCGACTTCGTACGTAATCCCGTATATGATTTGAAAGACGTGGATCCAGAAATTCGACACTCTGTATTGGTGATTCATCTTGGTGTGTCAAGAAAATCCGGGTTTTATAGTCCATCAATGGCCTCCAATCTCCCAATCGGTCTGAAAGTTGACCTCCTGATGAGATTGCCATGAACGCCCGGATGTGCGTTCTCAGAGAATTCCAACACTCTGAGAATTTCTGATTTCTCGTCATTAATTCCCATTCATCAATATTTGTTGAATGAGGCCGATTGTATTCATCAGAGTTAAAGATGCGAATGAGTTTTGGAGCCTGCCCATCAGTTCGTTTTACCAAGTAAAAATTGTGTTTTCGTTGACCCTCATGTCCCTCAATTACCACTCTGTGGAGAGTGAACTTGCTGTTTTCGATTGTAAGTACTGTTGGTTCAGATGCTCGGCTCCATGGGTAGCCCAAACCAAAATTTTCAGCAAAATCTCTGTTGCTCCAAATCCTAAACTCCGGTTGTCCGCCGTTGTTTTCAGGTTTGAATGTATACTCTTGAGAACCCTCCTCCATTATTGCGTACCGAAGCCTGTTAAACCGATCTGCTTGATCTTGTTCAGTGGTGTGTTGAAAAGCGTTGCTGAGAACATCTGCTGGGTTCTGATTGAATTGTTCAAAATATTCAATTTGATTGATTTCACCACGATCGTATCTTGCAATTGCTTCTGTACGAATCAAGCGATGGCCAGTAGACAAGAAAATGACATCATCATCTTCTAGTTCAGGATTATCATTGCTTAGCTGAGACCAAGAGCGATGGTCAATGAGCCATTTGAAGTCTGAACCGTGCGGTCCGAAATATCCGTATGTTTCCGTAAGAACTAAGCGATGTCTTACATTGATGGAAAGATCATCATTGTCTTCCTCCACAATTGGAATGTAATTGCTTTCGAACATTTTGGAAAATCTTGTGAGTGTACTCGACTCATCAAGGAAGTTGTCCTGATGATTGGAATCAAAGCTTGTAATGAGCGAGAGGAGTCTCTTATTTCTCAAAGTAATTCCTTGAACTGCAACCTCCTCCTCACCTTCATGCAATGATTTGGTAAACATGAACCTATCAAAATCGATCCAATCTTCTGGAGTCAGATCGAGTTCATCACCACCTCTTACAATTGGCGTATAATCTGGATAGATATTTTGAACAATCGCAGAAAATTCATTTCTATTCAACGGCTCATTTCTGATACTAATACTGATTCGATTATTTGGGTTTGGAGCATCGATAATCTGTGAGAACATCAGTCGATTTCCAGCTCTGACTTCAAATCTGACATTTCCAGTAAATCTTATTCTTTTCAAAATCTTTGAATGTGGATTTATGATTAGATTTTTGAATTGCTCGGACTCTCTATGGCCGATGAATTCTCCGTATTTCTCGTCTTGTGCGAGTATAACATCTTCAATCCCATGGTCTCCATTTTCAAATATCCCTAATTCAATTGCTTTTGGTTCATCAGAACGATTTTCGATGTGTAAGAATCGGATATTTTCTTTCGAGTAAAAGAGACATACATCCGTTCCAGGGTCGTTCGTTATCAGAGAATAACCTTCACCTACTTGGTTGCACTGCTGCTGAAAGAGTTCTACGAGTTTGTTAAAATCCTTACCTAACGGCAGAAGATGTCCTCCATAAATCGGGGCGTGCACATCTCGAGCCCCAATCTCGTTGCCGTTAACCGCAATGTAAAAATCGCCTGTTGAATTCTGAGGATAGGTGATCTTTACTTTTTGAGAATGATGGACAACTGAGACTTGAATTGGTTCCAAATCGCCGTCTAAATTTTTATGCCAACAACGGAATTCCAATCCTGTTAGCACTAGGTTTTTGATTGAATAATATTCTTCGTCCGTGAAGTCGAAGTTATGCCTAGGGAATATGCCGTCATGTGAATGAATAATCGCCTTAGCAAAATACTGATGCTCCTCTTGACCAATTTCTACGTTCGATAGGTGTTCTATGTTTGTCAAGAATCGTTCAAATTCCGTAGTAAAGACTTCTCTGCTATTGGTAAATTCAGGTCTGTCAAACTCAATAACCAATGGGAAAGGAGTTTGTGGGTGTAAATTTCTGCGCGTAGGGATATATAATCTGAACTCAACAAAACGTCTCTTGATAGATGGCCCTCCACCTCCACCGATATTCTCTTCAACGCACTGACAAGTATGATCGTGATCAAGTTGCTGAACGCCCGAATGTGTAAAATATTGATACCACCATCCCGATCCTGAACCACCGTGCTCTCCTAATTTGATTATTCTACTATCATCACATCCTAAACCGTGACAATTAAGGCAGTGTAATTCAAAATGTCGGTTATCATCTGTCTCTCTATAGATGCCTCTCCCAAGGTGGCGTACTACTCCATCGCTCAACCTTTTAGCCAGTTCACTTGCAGCATAGCAATTCACTCCCATTTCACCAGTTCTGATGTACTTTACAATCCCAAGTTTCGGTGCTGCCATCACAAACCACCTCCATCATCGTGAAATTCTTCAACGTCATCCCAAGCACCAAGATCTTCTTCACGGATTTCGCGTTCTCTCTGAATCCGTGGGGGTGGTATATATTCACTGATTCTCTGGTAGAATTCATCGTGTTGGATTTCTGTAATTGCATTGCCCACCTCCAAATCAACCAGTAAATCTCTCAAATATTCAATTCCATCCTGGTTAACCGGATTCGTAAGATCTTGGACTATGATGCTTAGTCGGTCAATGAGTTGATTACCATTTCCGAAAATTATGCCCCTTAGCTCAACCTTCCACTTGGGGGTCATGCTGTTGTAAACCTCTAACATGGAAGCAGTGGTCACCTCTCTGGGTCGTACTCTCATCCAATGTTCCAGAACACCAATTTCTGAACTATCCTCTTGGGAGGAATAGACACACAGAGTAAACGGGCATAGAAAATATGATTGATTTGCGTTCTCAGTTCCAAAGTTATCAAGAATTTGTTGGGTTAAATGGATTTGAAGAAACCTGAACTCTTCAGGTACTAGTGTTCGATAGAATTCGATTTTGGAATCTGTTTGGTAGTAGAATGGAATCAAATCATCTATCTTTTTCCGATACCTCTCAGGGTTTAAGTTCTTCAAGGTTTTGCTACCTGGCCTATCACCACCAGTGTAAGGGTTTCTGAGGGCGGCATTGTTTAGTCTAACAAAGAAGTAACCTCTTTCATCTCCTTCAGTTAACGATATTGCCTCTATGCTCTCAACTGAATATTTCCCTTCCTCGACTACAATCCTAAATCGAGTGCAGTCGCAACCGTTGATCAAATCGTGGTCTGAACGTAGGTCGAACCTTCTCAATATGCCATTTGGATTATCATCTAATTCAATCGATAACGTCTCTGATTGTTCAACTTCAAACATATTGCTTGCAAGGTGAGGTCTCAGGTCCCCTTGGATTCCATAAACGTAATCACTAAGGTCATCTATGTCGTTGAACTCGCTCCTTAATTGAATGACAACATCATCTCCAGTGGCTTTGTTGATGACAATGCTGTTTTCGATTAACTGAATGCCTGTTGTGGGATTGCTCAATGTTCTATCTACAGATACTGCTACCTCAAAATTTCCATTTTGTTGAGACTGGATGCTGATGCTAAGTCTCTCATCAAATCTTCCGCAATCGGATTCACCCCATGGGATATCGAGTTCAAATGTGCGCTCGCACACTGATTCGGAGAAGCGATATGATGGCTCGCAAATGCCGTTGAACTGGCTGCGTAAAAGCATCCTAGATTGAGTGTTAATTTCCATTCGTTCTGTCCTCATATATTCTTCGAGATGCATGTCCGTCCCTTTGAAAGTAAATTCAATGTTTTGCCCTTCCAATCGATTTACCTCAATATCATCGATCAAAGTAAAGTTTCTCGCAGCGCCAAAGTTGTGGAGAAAACGGTTCTCCACGTGTAGGCTCAATTCTTGAGTTTCGATTTGCCCTCTTAGGTTTGCTGCGTCTATTCTCCATACATCTACATCAAACGTTATTGCTCCCTCAGTGGTCAATGTGACTTGATTAGAAACCACCTGGTTTTCAAACCTCCACTGGTAGTGAATTGGTATAGGTGTGGGGTATATGCGATAAGATTCTCGAGTTAGAACGATTTTCCCATCAGCAAGAGTATGATTGTAACCTGCCGTCATACCTAATCCCGCTGTATCTTATCTCCGACGAGGGTATGTAAAAGTGTCTCCTATTTTGTATGGATTTGAAATCGTCAATGATGCAACTCCAACGGTAGAGTTCATAGAGGGTCGGCAAAGAAGTTGTTTTGATGGCGAGGAAGAAAGACGATATTGAGACGCCGCCATCCACGGCTCCAAATAGGTGGAGAAATGTTCTCGCAGAGCATTGGCAATCTCATGGTGGTAAATGGGCTGCACCTCAGCATTACAACTGCACTTACATGGCAATGTTTCCTCCAGAATTACCTCATTACTTCATTCAGAGATTTACAAGACCTGGAGATACTGTTCTTGATCCTTTTTCAGGAAGAGGAACAACTGCAGTTGAAGCATCTGCTCAAGGACGAATTGGAATCGGTAATGACTTGAATCCACTTGCTGTAGCTCTCTCAAGAGGCAAGATTTCCAATCCGCGACTTGAGGATGTATTGGAACGATTGAAACAACTTCAACAAGGATACGACTCCAAGAAGTGGAAGATTGACAAAGAGCCAGACAAAATCAAGATGATTTACCATCCCAATACCCTCGCTCAACTCTGCTATCTAAAGGCAAATTTGGATTGGTCAAAACAAAGCCCAGACGCTTTCCTAGTTTCAGTGCTGATGGGAGCAATGCATGGGGCCTCGTCTGGATTTTTGAGTGTTTCAATGCCGAACACATTCAGTATGGGTTGGAACTACGTTGAAAAATACATCAGGGAGAAGGAACTTGAATGCCCAGATAGAGATGTATTCGAAGTACTTGAAAAGAGAGTTAGAAGATATCTCAAGAAAGGGTATCTTGTTGGATCTGGGACGGTAATTGAGGGGGATGTTCGAGATTTGGATTCCAAGGTTAAGCATAACTCAGTACAACTATTATTTACCTCTCCTCCATATTTGAAGGTCATAAAATATGGTCTCTACAATTGGATTCGATTGTGGTTCTTGACTGAATCAGGAAGTCATGAAGAAGTAGATGCTAAACTTGATGATACACATGCATTGAACGAATATCTAGAATTCATGAAAGATACGCTTACTGTATCTCTACCCCTACTTGACCGAAAAAGAGGTCTTTCATGTTGGGCAATAGGTGATGTCAAAGGGTTAAACCTAGCATGGGCAGTTTGGCATCATGCAGGTTCCAAGATTGAGGTCAAAGCGGATGATGGAACCATTCTTCGATACAAACTCATAGCAATTGTTGAAGACAAAATTCCAGACAATCAAAAAGTATCAAAGATTTGGAAAACTCTTGCATATCATCTTGAGTATGTTGATGAAAATGACAAAGTTGTCGAGTCCGTTGGAAAGTGGGAAAACGAAAAGGATGCTAAGAAAGAAATGAAGAGTGCTGAGGATAAGGATGGACTTGAACTCAAAATTAGAGTTGAGAAAGACAACGATAAATCTGGAAAAGCAACTCCAATCGATCGGATATTGATTATTGCACCA
>JAYXXD010000035.1:0-15051 GCA_036019775.1 Thermoplasmatota archaeon | reverse complement strand
GCCTTGGGAATTTATGATTCCATTATTTCTCAACAAAGTTTGGAAGCGGAAGATGTCGTTCAACAAGTACACCAAGTTCTAACTGAGGGGCGTCTAAATCTTCCAGAAAATCATCTCATTCGTGCACTAAGCGCGCTATCTGACTGCGATATTCGGCTTCGGCGCTCGTCACAAGGCCGCATACAAATTGAACAGATGTTGCATGAGTTAGCAGTAATTCAAGAACAGTAACCTCCATGTTTAGGAGCGTTTTGGCACTGTTGGGCGTGTAGCACAGCTGGATAATGCGTCGGCCTCCTAAGCCGAAGATCGCGGGTTCGAATCCTGCCACGCCCGCCAATTGCTCATAATTTTCTTCACAAGAAGCGAAGAAGAAATATGTATGCTGTACCTAGTAGTGCTGAGCGAGATGGAGCCAGAGGAAGAATCCATTGTTGCTCGAACAAGGAGGACCATCAAATCCTTACCGGATCCATACGGTCACGGCTTTGCTCGAAATGAAGACCCGCTTGAGCGAACGCGCGAAGCATGGGAAAAAAGTGAACGATTTCGAATGAAAAGTGGCCAAATTGCGAACAATTCATTCTTCCTCGCATTCCGAAATGTAGTGGGATTTGGAATTGCAACCACTGCAGTCCTCCTCGTCGTTGATCCCTCGATTTTGCCTTACACTTCTCCGCTGTTTATTCTAGCGATATGGCTGATTCCTGCATTAGCTGCATTCGTGCCTCCGATTGCGGGTAGTGAAGCCACGTGGTCCGCTGTCGAGGCAAAAATATCATTGAGAGAGCAAGGCGGATTTGCAAATGGAAAACGTCACACACTTCGCGCCCAACCAGGTATGGACCGAGTATTGGAGGGGCTACGAGACGGTCGGAGACAGAACAACATTAGCGCATTCCTTGCAACGACTTCTCTCACCCTACTCTGTCTTTCAGTACTTATTGCCCCACGCTCAGTTGCTTGGAATCTTCTGCTTCTCATTTCTATGACGGCAGGAATAGGATTGAGCATTCACTCAATATTAACAACCTATTACATCCGCTTGCAAGCCGATTCTATGCCACTGTTGATTCATTATGCCCCCACCCATCATCCAACCCAATTGGGTTCGCCCCTAGGGCAGTTGCTTCATTCGCACCTCGATCCCGATTCGCAAATTGAATGGATGGAATGGGAGGAACGATTTCGGGACTCAATCCTTCCTGGAACTGATATGATTCAAGCAAGGGAACGGCTTCTATTCTTGTTGCATCTCAATGCAATCGACATAATCAATGAAGAAATTGTATTTGACTCACTTCGGGCTTTCATGGCACCGGATGCAATTGAAAGAACCCTCCTCGACGAGAACGAGTTCTTCAATTGGAGGACCCTTCAGCGCGCACTCGAACACGCTCGAGCCTGGCAGCCGGGGGCCTTCCGTCTCTTCGAACGTCTGCAAAATGATTTTCTCTCAGGAGCGCCCGAGATTCTCCTCTCACCGTGGAGAATGGATATCTCACTTGATTCAACCTGTTATGATGGATCTGGTAGCTTATTCATCGCACTCAACAATCAAACCTTTGATTTGACACACGTCCGTGTTGAAGTTCAGGTGCCCGGGGGGGAACCTCAATCCATTGACCACCGATTTGAGTTAGAACCATGCCCACCACCTCTCAAAGCCATTGAACTTACAAACGCTTCTGAGGACGATGTCTTAACCTGGCTACCTCGCTATCTCGAAAGAACTGTTGTCCTTTGGATTAATGTAGCATGGGATAGAACGTTCAAGGGCGATGCTCAAGTTCAAGTAACGCTGCGTGATGATAATGGGATCGTCCTTGGCTCAAGAATCGTCCGAACTACTGTCCTTCCCAAGGAAAGCCGACAAAGAATTGACAGGATTCATGAGTTGCTCCGTGTTCGACGTTTCTCTGAACTCGAAATCCCGACTCAAACGAGTTGAATTTTTCTAAGTGAACAAGCGCTTTGCTTATGGCAGGGGTTTACTTCGGTGAAATTACTGGGGCAATGATATGGAAGCATGGGATGTCGTGATTCTTGGAGATGGTCCTGCGGCATTATCTGCTGCGGCTCAAGCATCAAAGGACGGTGCAAGTGTATTGATGATGAGCTCAACAGGCCTTGGAGATGCAGGTCAAGATGCGATGGATGGCATTGCTTGCCACATTCAAGAAGAGAGCAATCGTGGCCATCGAGAAGACACAATCAAAACCGGTGAATTCCTTTGCGACCAAGATATTGTTGCTTTGCACACTACAAAAGCACTCAAGATTGTTGATCTTCTTGAACGAAGGGGAGTAAATTTCCGCCGTGACGCAAAAGGGATTGTCAAGGGGCATTATGCATCAGGTCATTCAAAACCACGACTCTGCAATGCAGGAGACTCTACGATTCGAGAAGTGCAGCAAGTGCTTGAAGAACAGTGCATGAAGTATGGAGTAACACGCCGAGGGGACCAAGTCCCACTGGAATTGATTCACACCGATTTTTCAGTAAATGGATTAATTTCCATCGACATGCTCAATGGCCGAATCCTCTCAATTCAATGCAAGGCACTCGTCATCGCTGACGGTGGGTTTGAAGGAATATTTTCCAACGGTTCCACCTCTCTTGGCATGGACCTCGCCTATCGAGCAGGGGCTCCTTTGCGAAACATGGAATTCATCGCAGAGACGCCGCTTGGTGTTGTTGGCACCAATATCGTGATTCCTCAAGCGATTCTTTCGGATGGAGCAACGCTTCACACCCCAACAGGGGCTGAACTCGAAACGAACCCAACCACACGCACCTCTCTCATCTGTTCCAAAATGCATGAGGCCGGAACAACAGTACTCGATGCACGAAATCTCGGCGAGAATACTGAATGGTGGTCCATTTTGTTTGACAACATCAAACAAAGAACAGGTATTGATATGAATCGGCAAACGGTGGAGGTATCGCCAGTTCCTGCACATACACTAGGAGGCCTACCGACTGACGAACATGGCCGAGTTGTTCTCCAATCATGGGCACGTTGGTTTACTGGTCTTTATGCCGCAGGATCCGCATCCTCAAGCGGTCTTCACGGGGCAGACGTGCTCGGAGGCAACCGCCTTCTTGAAGCCATTGCGGTTGGTGAAGCGGCAGGGGCTCATGCTGCTGAGTGGGTACAACAGAGAAAATTTACTGCAGCAACAAGCCTTGAAGAAGCACACAACCTTGCCGAAGCCGAATTAAGTATGCTTGGAGGAGAATCAGAAGGATCAGTGCAACGACTAAATCCAGTGATTATGCGCCTCACGGAAGTCTCGACAGGTTTACTGTTACCATCAATTGTCGCTGAAGATTACGACAATGCTTCGCAGATGCTTGAACAACTTTCGATTAAAGCTGAACAACTCTATTGTGATCAAACATCTCTCGTAGCAAACCAAAATTTGCTTGAAATTCTCAGAGTTCAAGCAGCAATCCGCATGGCTCAGGCACATGTTACGTCTGCATCATTGCGAACCGAATCGAGGGGCCTGCATCAACGCTCAGATTACACAGAAGCTGATGGTGAACAACTGCATCACAAACTTGTGTTTGCTGATGGCACACACAGCATTCTTGCGTTGCGGAAAGGACCCTCTGGAAACTGGATTCTCCCTCCTTCTACTACGGTTTGATTATTTGTCCAGTCTGATTGGCAGAAGCATGGGAGAGCAAACGCTGTTCGAACACATCCTGTCTGGGAAGATACCCTCTCACAAAATAGCTTCGGGGGAAGGATGGTATGCTTTTCTCGATATTTTCCCACGTCGCGAAGGGCACACATTGGTCATTCCTACGACACCAGTACAACGAATAGCCAAACTAACTGAAGTTGAACGATCAAGATTAATGTCGGGCGTCGTTCATGTACAATCCTTGCTCTCAAAATATTTTGATACTGATGATTTTACCGTAATCGTCCATGATGGGCCACTGGCTGGTCAAGAAGTGCCTCATGTCCATGTTCATGTTCTGCCCCGAACAATGAATGACCAAGGTTCAACACTTGCTTCGATGTGGCCACAACTTACTCAGAGTGAACCAAATCATGCAGCACTCGGACTTCTCGCATCAAAAATCACAGGGGGGGTTTGACTTTGGCGAAAGGTGTAGCTCCTTTCGATGGTGCAGTTGACCATCGCGGTGAAGCACTCCCAGTACTCTCAAAATCATCTGCAAATATGAAGATGGAGAAACTCCTTGATACGCCAATGCCTTCTTTCGATAAGGCAGTGCCCGGTAGCCCTTTCTGGACAAAGTTTGCATTTTTCTTGTGTCGCCGAACCGCCGCAAATCAATTTCGTACAATCGAATACAGTGGAATGCATCATATTCCAACTGATCGAGGTTCCCTTTGTGCTGCATGGCATACGAATGGGTTAATTGATCCTCTCGGAATAATGCTGGCTCATCCAAAGGAATTTGTCATGGGGGGGCGCCATGATTTGGTAACTCGCCCCATCCTTTCATTTTGGACCAGACGACTTGCAGTTCAACCAGTCGTAAGAAAGGCAGAATTACTCAGGGGAGGTTGCAGTGAGGAAGAGGCAGCCAATCTCAACGGGCGCTCCCTACTAACACTTGCAACCGGTATTTCCAAGGGTTTCGGATGTGTATTATTTCCAGAAGGAACAAGTCACGACTTGCCACACATGATTCGATTCCGAACAGGACCAATGCGTACAGTTCTTGCGGCAGCAGCACTTGCGAAAGGGTCCGGAGAAAAGTGCCCAGTTTTACAACCAGTTGGACTTCATTTTAGGGTCAGACATCACTATCGTACCGATATGTGGGTTGAATTTGCCGAACCGTTCTATTTGCCAGAGGATGAAATTCCAGATGACTTGGTTGAGGCTGTGCAGAAGCGTGAATGGGTCGAACCTCCAGGAGAACTTGTCCGCTCGTTACGAGACAACTTACGTCCACGCCTTCTACCAATCACGCCCAGCGTTTCCAGTTGGGATGAACATGGGGCCTTGCATCTCATTGCACAAATCGAATCGAGAATAAATATGACTCCACTCGATTCATGGAGGCGCGAAGTACTTGCTGCGCGAGAAGTCCGAGATCGATTCCAAACTGAACTGGAGGGAGCGGATCAAAAGCCAAATGCACTCGAACATCCTGTTATTGATTCAGCCAAGGAAATTCATTTACAACTTCAAAATCGCAACCTTGACGGGCGAGACCTTGATGCTACTGGATTGAAATTGAGAAAGGGCAACCCGCTGAAAGGAATAACGTTTGCAATAAAATCTGTGGCAATGGCTTTGCTGCTTCCAATATTCATACTTTCACTATCGCCACAATTGATACTCGGACGATACCTTGGTGATCGAACCGATGAGGGAGTTGATGCTCGAACAACATACCAATTTCTTGCTGCGATGTTTGGCTCTATTCTCTTATGGCCATTCTGCGCCTTTATTGGAGCATCGATTTTATGGGCATACTCCGGCAACATTTTTGAGATTATCAACTTCGACATAATCTCAATCTTTGGAAAGGGGCAGGTTGCCAAATTCTCTAGCTTTGTCGTTCTTTATATGGTCATGTTCCCACTGTTTTGGTTATCCGGACGTATGTTTGGGTTGTGGTGGGATGGCTATGTCGATGCACGAAAAGCGATTTCGCGACTGACAGCTCAAGGAACTTACAAACAGGCGCTCGAACAGCGATTGCGTCAACTGGTATCGGATTTGAAAACAGCAAACGAGCGTTGAGTTCAAATCACTCGAACTCCCCGGGTAAATATGGGCGATTCAGGACACGTTCAGCAAATTCGCCAGTGGTTAGCAAGCGAACGTCTTGAAATTCGTGAGAAAAATGACCCTCGGGCCGACGCTCACCTCCTTGTACGATACCCTCCTGGTCCCCAAGGACACATGTTTGCGGTTGTTTTGCCAAAAGGTCGAGATTTGGTCTTCGTATCGAGTATGACTCGCGTCGATCTCGGCCAACAAGAACAAATGAAGGAACACATGGCCGAAGAACCAGAAGTCTGGTCAGAATGGGTGCATGAGTGCAGACTTTCTCTTATGCGTGCCGAACTCGATTGGGGGATACATATGGGTCATGAAGGGAAGGAAAAACCCGGGCCTCTTCAAGCATTCAACGTCAGCCTTCCAGTATGGTTTGATGGATTGAACAAGAATTCATTGATGCACAGCCTCAGGCGGCTCTGGTTGGCCAAGTTGTGCATGATTCATGAAATTAAATTCGCTTACGGGCCAGGTAAAGGAAAACCCGGCCCAGTTGATGATTGGGTAGGTAAGAAAAAGCAAAATCAACCCCCAGAGGAATCCCCTGAACCAGCACAGATTGAATACAATGACATGATGCCGTTTGGGACAGGATTGGATCCTGACGAATGGGCCTAAGGACACCTTTTCGAACATTCCAAATTCTGACGCGTAAGCGTCGCGGTTAAGTACTGGTGAACACTGCTTAAAGTCACACAGGTGTTACCATGCGTCAAACAACAAAATCGATTACCCTCGTTAGCTTATTCCTACTCTCACTTTTTTCAGGAATGGTTATCGGTACTGAACAGGCTGAAGCGTCAACGGTCGTCATCACTGAAGCCGTCCGCATCGTGGATGGAGGAACCGCATCTGACACTCAAGCAACAGTAGCATCTGACAGTGAAGGAAACGTTCACATCGTTTGGGCAAGAAACACTCAACACTTGTATTACTCGATGCTTTCCCCACGTGGAGAAACTCTCATCGATGCGACTCAAATCACATCACCTGGTCTCCACAAGGTGTGGCACCCTGACATGGTTGTCGACGAAAATGACCGCATCCATCTCGTGTGGGCAGACAAACTCGGACAACACAAGATCATGTACACCTCAATCAATCCATATCTCGCACCGCTTGATGGCATGGCTGCAGAAGATGCTACAATTTCGGTCATCGATGATACCATTATTTCGATGAGGGCACAAGACAGGGACTGGCCATCCATTGACGTGGATAGCCAAGGAAATCTCCACATTGCTTGGCAAGATTCGTATGATGAGTTGCAGCAATTTTTCAACCAACCTCAAATCTACTATTCAATGATTCAGCCGGAGTATAGCGGCGGATCGGTACTCACACTGTTTGAAGACACTCTATTGACACCTATCATTGGGCACAAAGGACACCCGGATATCGTTGTAGACTCCAACGATTTGGTACAAATCGCATGGGACGATACACGTGGAGGAAAGGTCGAACTTGTATTCGTTATCGATACATCAGGTTCCATGTATTCCGAATGGGCGGATGTCTGCACTGTTATTTACGGTGGCAGTTTTGCGGGTAGCGGTTCCTTCCAAGGAATCAAGCCAATGCTCGAAGAAGGAAATATGACTGTTTACGAGACCATTTATGGATTGGGCAATAGCATTCCCAATGCAGGCCAATCAGGCAACTGTGCATCAGCATATCAGACTGGAGGAAATGGGAATGGCCCTCGGTCAAACGCCCTTGGAATCACACCAGGCGATGACTCTGGAGGCATCCGAAAACTTCCAGGTACAGTCTACAACGGTAACACATACTCCGGTTATTCTGGTGAAGATTGGGGGCCAGGAACAAACTGGGCTTGTCTATCTTGGAAGGATATCAATGGCAACATACCCGGAAACCCACCAACGGATGCAGACCACAAGTGGAATCCAAATGCTACAAAGATTGTAATCCCTATTTCCGATGAAGGTCCGAAAGACGGCGACCCAGCACAACAAGCCGACGATACTACGGCTATTGAAGAAGCACATGACAACTGCGTTAATGCGGGGGTCGTTCCGGTTGGAATGTACGGGCAAACTTACGGCGGAGCCCAAAATGTTCAATCTCACTTCAAAGATCTCTCACAATGCCCGAATGGAGTTGTCAGCACTGCAACTCGCAACTGCCCTGGAAACACTATCCGTTCAACCGATGCTGGCGGACAAGTCTACGAGTTCCCATCAAGCGGCTCGAATGCAGCTCAAATGGCTCAACTTGTCGAAGCCATGGTTTACATATCAACCAACAATTCTCGTGAAATCTACATGTCCGTTCTCGATCCATACGGAAAGATGAACAACGACCCAAGTTGGACGCCGGGAGTTTCTGGGACTGTCGCACAAAACGGATACTACAATGAAGACACTGGAAAGGGTTCAGAAGGCCACCTCGTCGTCGTCAATGACACACGTGTCACCATCGATGATGCATATTCATTTCATCCATCGATTGGTGTCGATATGGAAGGAAACACCCACATTGCTTGGATGGACGGCAGAGATTATGGATTTGAGAAGGACGTAAATTACGAAATTTACTACACGAAATTGCGCCTTCAAGGGGCAGGTGAATTTGATGGCCGAGATGATGGATTGTCTACGTATGCTATTAAGAAGATCAACGACACACCAATTTCGAATGTTGAGACGTACGCAGGATTACCAGCAAATGCTCCATGGGGAGGCAACTCAGTCTTCCCATCACTGTTGACCGATGATCAGAACCAAGTGCATATCGCTTGGGTTGACTCAGGAAACACTTCTGCAGGAGAAGAACTTCTCTACGTGCGCTTAAATCACACATCGCTCGAAGGCGATGGATTAACAGCTCTTGACCCATGGGAAACGGTTCCAATTACTTCTTGGTCTTCCAACAAACTTGGTCCGAATTCTGGATACAAACCGAGCATTGGGATGCCTCCTGCATTTTCCAACGATCTGGGAAGCGGAGCACATGTAGCATGGTCAGATACAAACAAGTGTAATGATGAGACAAACAACAACCGATTTACTGTATGTTATTCTCACGTCCTTACCGGCCAAGTCGATGTTGAATTTGATGATGGTGAAACGTTCTACCATGTGATAGAACCAGGTGAACAAACGATCTACAATCTGACGATGAACAACTCAACACCAGGTCCGAAGGATTTGGTTGCGGACTCCTACGGTCTCAACATAACTGGAGTTCCGTCAAATTGGACGGCAACCTTGTTCTTTGCTGAGAATCATACAGCAATTTTCCCAGATACAGAAATTTTCCTTGAGGGTGGAGAAATGATACGATTCTATCTAAGGGTTCGTGCCCCATCCATCTATCAGGCAAATGCCGATCAACTTGCAGAGATACGAGTCGACGCAAAATCCTACAAGGATCCTGCAATTCGATCTGAGATTACCACGCTCACACTCATGGATGTTGTTCACGGAATTAACCTTGATACATCACACAGTGTAGCAGATATCGAACAAGGTCAATCAGCAATCTTCTCGATTACGATAACCAATACAGGAAACGTTGCAGACACGTTCCTCTTCTGGGACCCGCAAACTCTTGAAGGACGACAAGAATGGCTGCTCCCGCTTGCGTGGGATGTGGATTTCCCATTAAATGTACAACTCGACCCACAGCAGACGGTAACGAAGAATCTCAAGGTTAATGTTCCAACAACTGAAGAGCCCGGTGCCTTCGTGATTCTCCTCAAGGGTTGGTCCGCAGGTGAGCCAATCAAATCTGTCGAGAAAGGAACATATGATGTCCTTGAATTAGGTGTCTTTGTGTCAATCCGTTCATCGAATAATATCGTATTCAATATTTCTGATCAATTTGCAGAAGTGACGCCGAAACCCTATGCACAGAACACACTCGATCCGAATTGCCACGTCTTCGAAATTGAGGTGGAGAAATATTTCGATACCGGGGATCTCGTTTTCACAACACCAGGAACAACCGAGAACGACAACAATTGGACAACAGAAGTCATCTTCCCTGGTTCGCTGACCATGAATCCAGATGGAATTTCATACCCTTGGGTACTTCTGTCCGATGCTGATATGCGAATGCACGTTGTCAAAGTGAAGATATGTGCTCCTGACGATGCCCCGGCAGGACTTGGGAAGGCTGTAACAATCAAGGCGCATCTGAAAGGCTACCCGAAGATTTCAGCGGCAAAGATTCTCCAAGTCGATGTTGATCACGTCTATCGCTTATCCACAGAAGTTGCTCTTGACGATGATGAACAACTCACCGTCAACCCCGGAGAATCAATTACCCTACCTACAACTGTAACCAACAACGGTAACGGGCCAGATCGCTTCGATTACACACTTGCAAGAGTCACAGATTCCTCTGGTGTTGACGTCATATGGGATATCATTGTTCCACGCAACACATTGCAAGAACTCGACGCAGGCTCCTCACAATCGTTTGATGTTTTGATGAACATTCCGCAGCAAGTACCAGCTGGAGACTATACAGTTGTCTTCCATACAAAATCGGAACAAAAGGATGAGGATTCATCCGGACGAATGACTCGATTACGAGATGTAACAACCCTCACTGTAACGGTGCAAGAATTCTATGATATGCAAATCTCAATGGACCCAACCGTAGAAAACGATGTGAAGACTTCAGCCCCAGGACGTATTGTTCGCTTTATTGTGAACGTCACCAACGGAGGAAACGTTCCAGATGTTCCAACATTGGATAATCACACATCGGATCGATCAGGTACCGATATTATTGTCGAAGAAAGCCCTGGAATGGGCACCCTGAACAAATGGGACGTGTCATGGAAAATCATCCGACAAGTCGGACTCGATTTAGAGAGTGAGGAAGATTGTGTTAGAACGACCTCAACCGCCGCATCTTTCCCTGAAGATAGTTGTGTTTACCTATCAGATATCGACACTTGGAGGCTTCCTGAAATGGCACCATACGAAACGTATACCATGGTTGCGATTGTTGCAATTGACGCAAATGCAAAATTAACCACTCGTAGCCTTGGATTGAAAGTTGTTTCAATGATGGGTAATGCAGAGCAAGGAGGAGATCATGACGACACACCATCATGGGTTGGTGACTCGTTGGATTCCAATGAGAAAATTGTCACAATCAATTTGAGGGCGCCTGACCTTGTTGTAAAATCAGCATCAACAGATGTAACCTCGGCAAATGTTGGCGAATCAATTCCAATTCGTGTCGAGATTGCGAACACTGGAAACGTACATGCATCAGACATTGAAGTAATTCTTTGCGAATATGAGGGTGACGATATGCTAGCTGAAATTCGTAAGAACGACAACACGTGTGATGAAGAGAGCATTGTCATGCGTCAGATCATTGGTGCATTGGATAAGCCGGATGACTCTCAGGAAGAACGAGTCATTGAGTTGTACATGCTCTATCCGGTTACTGCAGGAAATAAAAACGTCTACGTCGTTGTCGATCCTGGAAATGCCATTGTTGAAGCAGACGAGGGCGATAACGTTGTTCGAATATCCCAAGAACTTGGATCGTCAAATCCATTCCTTGACGTAGCAGGTGAAGTTGCGGGCAAGGTTGCACTGCCGACCATGATTATTTTGCTTACCTTCTCACTCTTCGGTGTCCTCTACCTTGTTGGTCGTGGTCGACGTGCAGCTGTTAAGGATCGGATTGCTGAACAATCATCCCTGATGTCTGTTCTTGGTGATGAAGCCGACCTTTGAGTCGCTTAACCAAGCCACCAACGAAGGTCTGTATTATCGTCTATGACGATAACTTCGCCTGAACGATCTGAGCGTTGCCGCTCAACAAGTTCACGCACTCTCGACATTACTGAAGTGATGTCACTTTCCGTAAGATTGAGTTCCTTCGCCATCAATCCAAGGTCTGGCTTTATTCTTGGGGCCTCGATTAAGGCGTGTACCATCGTGCGTTGTGAATAGTCCTCGAAATCAGTGTCGACAGCTGCGGAAATACGGCCGCGTATCTGTTGATGAAGGGCTATGAGTGCATCCCGTTGCCGATCGAGTTGTTCCAAACTCTCATTCAATTGTTCGAGATGAACAACGCCTTCAGTGACACTGATTTTCTTCCGACCACTGACGACTTCAGCGATTGGCTGAATACTTTGAGGTAATTTTGCACTTAATCGAAGTGGTCCACCCGAAGGTAACTTTCTTCTCTCGATTTTGAAAAGATCAGGTCCCAGATCAATCCGCAAAGAGAATGCTTCACAAACTCTGAAAATTGTCCTTGGCGGGCCACCCTTTTCACTTGGAACTTTCATTTTCTCGACAAGGTTACCGAGTTCAAGTTCCTTGAGATGTTTGACGATTGCTTGCTGACTCACCCCAATAAGTTCTGCAAGTTGCATTGGATAATGCGGCTCACGAACGAGACGTTCCAGAATTGAGCGACGAGTCTTATTTTGAAGCAACATTAGGGAACGTTCGAGTTGGTCCATACTACTCAACCTGTAGTTAGGTAGAGAGGGACTCATTTGAACTCGTCGGATGAAATAGAGTAGAACAATCAATCTTCATCCCATGACTGCCAATCTTCGTTTTTTGCGACAGGAATTTTTCGTTCCGAGTGCACTTGTGGCTTTTCAATCACCTTCCTTTCAGAAGAAGATGATTGGTGAGTTGGTGTTGGAAATGGATCAGCTACGGCTTTTTCTTGGGGTTCTTGTGGAGTCGCGGATTCAACATCTCCGCGCATGAGCGCATAGACTTGTTCGGTTGTTAACATGCTTCCAGCTTGAACGTCTGTTGAACCATCCATTTGTTGTGAACTCTGAACATTACTCTGGCCCATGTACTCTCCAGTACGGACGTCGAAGCCAATATTCTCTGTCGCATCCTGATTTATTGTATCGATTTGTGCTTGAACAACATCCGGTGTGAGGTCTGTTAATGGCATTAGCTTTCCATCCGGTCCAACGACCATCATCACGCCCTGTTTGCGGTTTTGAGAGAAAGCAAGAAGAACACCAGAGAGCGGCAGGAGGAAAATACCAAGGCAGCAAAGGGTTGCTCCGATAATTACCAAAGGAGACCCAACGAGATCACTTTCCATTTTGCTAATTGATGTTAACCAAACAGTTTCGTTTGCGCATGTTTCTTGACATTCAGCACGGAGCAAGTAATTGCCTTCACTTAGTTCCCATGAGCCGAGGATGGTATACTCAACACTCCCATCAGCGGACATTGCATTCCAATCAAGTTTGCATTTTGTTTCTTCAACAACATCTTTCACTTCCGAACCATCGAGTTCGAACAGCGTTACATTCCCTTCAAATGCTGTTCCGTATGCTCGATAACATCCCCCATCATCAATGGAGATGGGTTTCTGAGATTCTGGACCAGCAGCATTCAGGGAACTAACATTGTTCCTTTCAGGATCAAGTGCATCACTTAATGTGCCCATTTGTCCAAAAACAACGATACTGCCTAGAACAAAACAAGCCATGGAGACAATTAGGATACGGAGGGGCCATGGGTTCTTTTTACCGCTCTCCATGCTCATTGGATGAACTACCCCCCAAAGAAGCCTCGCATTTTTCTTCTACAATCCGAGTTGCTGTAGCTTTTCTGGCAAATATGTCTCAGTCACGAAATCGAGACCATACTTTGCTAACGATTGCTGTTCCGCTTTTTTACCAACTTCAAGCATCATATTGATTTGTTCTTGCCACCAACCATCTGCAAATCTTGGATCACTTAATTCTGCATTTAATGCCTCAATATCTTTCTTGGATAAGTCGTCACTTGGTAAATCATATGCAAGAATATCGTCCGCAGTGATGCCAAGATAGGTCGATGTCGGCGTTGCCAGATATTCTGAAATATGTGCAGTTTTAATCGCACCATAGGCAATGGAAGCAAAAATTCTGAACGACCAAGGGTCACCGTCAAGGAAAACAACGACGGGCAGATCCCATTCTTCACTCATGCGCTTCATTATTCGACGGGTGGACCGAGCAGGCTGTCCTTTGAGATGTAGGAGTGCGCATTTGAAATCTTCATCAAAACCATTCTCAACGAGACGATCAAACATACCACCTGTTTCGATAGCCATGATGAAGTTAATATCATGCTCCAGAAACTCAATTTTTTCGGCTTCGACATTGTACGGAACGCCGTATCCACTATCACCTACGTCATCACGAGCATTAATTCGCATCCATTCACCACGCCGATTGCGTTCGCGTAGTGTCAAGTTTCCAATCATTCGAGCCCCATCTTCTTCAGGTCGAAGTTTGAAATCCTCCCGAAGACACTTGGTTACGATTTCCAGATCTTCAGCAAGATTGTTGCTCTCATTCTGAGATTGGAATTTTCCAAGGCCCCATCCTTCTGAAATGTAGTACATTTCACGAAGGGTGGACGATTTACCATCGTCAATCATATTCTCAATGAATTCGATGACATGGAGCGCTCGAAGCAATTGCTTTGCAGAACCGAGGCTTGTAGCATCTCGGATTGATTTCTTTTTCCCATATTTGTAAACGCCTAATTTTGAATCAAATCCAATGTTGTTCTTTGTACGTACTGGAAGCGTCATTGTAGGTGGGTCGCCTTTAACGATTCGATCGTACATTTCTCGAACAACATCATGCAATGCAACTTTAGTTTCCTCAACAGATTTACGTTCTGCCATCAATAATCACCTCCGAACAAGGTCGTTTGTTTTGTATCTCCTGTTGGTTTAACTGATTCACTATCTTGCAATTCAACAACTGGATTTTCTTCCACCTCATCAATTCCATCCTCTTCTTCAGTCGTGGGAGCATTGAGTGCTTCCTCCTGCCGCCGGATTTCTTCCAGCAACTTCTCGTCCATTTTCGTTGCTCCAATGACTTCTTGTGAACCACGATAGAACACATCAGTTTCATTCCAATCCCCCTTCTCAAGACCATCAATGCTGTAGTTGATAACGGTCCTTGAACCGGGTTGCAACGTTTCAAGTTTCCATGCCCAAACGCCCATAGCTTCTTTTCTTCCACCCAACTGATTGCCGACCATTGTTCCTCCTTGACGTTCGGGCCAATTGACGAGTATTGTATACGAACGGGCCCGTGATGTGTAATTGTAGAGGATAATATTGACATCTGTTTGTTTTGTTTCCTTATTCCATGTCGTTGTTGTTTCAGAGATTACCGCAGACATAATTTTTGTAATGGAAGCAGATAAGTCTGGAACTGGTAAATTTAGCAAGGCTGCAGATTTCTCAGCAATTGCTGGAATAATATCATTGATGA
>JAYXXD010000034.1:0-15530 GCA_036019775.1 Thermoplasmatota archaeon | reverse complement strand
GTCGGCGTTGCTCGAGTTGCATTACCGCACCCTGATTGGCCATCACTGGTCAGCAATCCAACATACAATCCTTCTCGACCGCCATTCGCTCCAGAAGAACTTCGTTCGGCTCAACTTAGTCCAACTTTTGTTGACTACATGCGTCGATGGAAAGGCTTCGTCACGGACGGTCGATGAAGAGTAGTTCTCGGAAATAAACCAGTTCAAAAACAGATTCACGAATGTCATCAAGGGCGAGATGTGCTGCCTTTTTCTCAAATTTTGGCAAGTCAGGATACCAACGTCGAGCAAGTTCCTTGATGGTTGAAACATCAACCATTCGATAATGCAAGTAATCCGTTACACTCGGCATTTCCTTGACGAGAAACTGACGGTCGTTCCATACTGAGTTGCCGCAGAGCGGTGCTGTGTTTTTAGGAACATGTTGCTTGATGAAATCAAGTGTTTGACGTTCAGCCTCTTCTAAACTGACGGAATCGTTACGAACTCGATCGATTAAACCACTTCCAAAATGATGTCGAGTATTCCACTCATCCATCCCTTCAATCAGTTCTTCAGATACTGAAATCGCAAGATTTGGTCCTTCTGCAATGATGTTGAGTTCAGAATCTGTAATGATTGTCGCAATTTCAATAATGCTTTCACGTTCCAAATCCAAACCAGTCATTTCGAGGTCAATCCATACCATACGCTTGTTTGGGTCGTCCATGGTTTTCCGAAGAGAATTCGGTTCTTGAACTCGGCGTAGGCTTCTTGATGGTGATGTTGCAGGCATGGACATGGTCGATGCTGCTGATGTTCTCTTTGACGTCGGCGTGGAAGCGTTTGACATCTGGGTTTTCTTTGTCAAACTGCGTACCTTGTTTGTTGTCATTCTTCTCGCTCTTGCTGGTTCATGGATCTATTGGCAACTGACATGGGATGATGTCGATGGGGCCTCTTCTTCACAAGGTACTGAAAGAGAAAAACAGGGCAATGGCTGGCGTTACTACTCGGTTGTAGCACCAGTAGACACTGGAATCAATGTTTATCACGATCATTTCCAAACTGATGAAATCTACCCAACATGGTTGCTTGAATCGCTTGGTGTTACCAAAACGTGTTACATCACACTCGAGGGTTCGTGGGAAGAGCGTTATCAAGCCGACAAAGAATCTTGTTGGGATAATGTTACAACATCTGATATTGTGTATTTTTACGGAACGAAAATTATTGGAACATCACCTGACGGACTAACCGACATTCACATTCTCGACGATCCCTCGGATGGACACGGAACGGCTGTTACGGGCGCAGTCTTGGACGCAAATCCAGATGCAGTCATTTTCTTCGTTGAAGGGTTCTCAACCGAAGCTGTTCTTGCTGCATCGGACCAACCTCTTGTTGACATTATATCAACATCATTCGGAGCTATAGGTTCGCTTCCTGTGCCAGGCATTGAGACTGGAACCTATGAAGCCGTTGTTGTCAACAACAAAATTCACACAGGTGCTGCAGATAACACACCTTCACCAGCTGTTCAAGATGCAACAGCAGGTCCTCCATGGTCGATTGGAATTGCTGGATACGCCGAGGAAGGGGACGATCAGAAGGAGACCATGAGTGGTTCCTATCCTGACATTGCAGCCGATTGGACTCAAATGTTACCAAATCATGATGATACGGATGGATATCATGAAACTTCAGGAACATCGTTTGCAACACCCAGAACTGCAGGAATTCTTTCGTTCGTTCTTCAAGAACTTCGCGATGATTTCGACGATGGTGGTTCAGGTGCTTCACTAGAACGAGGGGGTTATCTCGTTAATGGAACGGCAAATGATGGAGAATCCTTCACGATTCGGAACTCAGAGGTTCGTAATGCATTGAACCTGTCTGCATGGTATCCTTCGTTCACAACTTGGGATCCATTCTCTGGAACGACTCCAGTTTCACCTGTTGCCCCATGCACCCAGGTGGGTTGGGGTGTTGTCAATATGTCCAACATTGAGCCAATGATCATGCATCTCAACGGAACACAAGCGATGGATGAGCGACCTGGTGACGTTGTTTTGTGCATGACGCTTAATCAAGAAGCACGTGAAGCCTATTGGGGTCTCTACCCCACTGCAACTGGTGAGACTCTCGTCTTTGATCGTATTGCAATCTTCAAAGATGAATGATCACAGTGGTTCAAAGTCGAGAACGATTTGTCCAAGCATGTTCACTCGAACAACCGGTTTGAATCCTTCATGAGGCGTCATCTCGATGGTTCGAGTGATTTGCTCAATCGATTCTTTCGGAAGTCGAACATCGAAACCTTCTTGCGTCTTGATGTAGCCAATATTGTTGGCAATTTCTTGCACAGGAGATGCAACTTCTTCCATTTCATCTTCCAAGTCTTTACCCAATTCGAGACCATCTTCAGCTTCCTCGATTACTTCTTCCTCTTCTTCCTCTTCTTCCTCTTCCGAAGATTGTTCTTCGTTTACTTGGGCCGGTTTGGTTTCAGCTTTCGGAACGACGTTTCCGAAGACCTGTGGAATTGCCACCTCTTGAATGTCATAACTTGATCTTCGCTGCATATAGAGGAAACCATAACCAAGTGCGAGCAAACCAATAATGACGAGTGTGAGGTATTTGAACAGTGCATCTCCTGAGTTCTCATCCAACCTTAGGAACAACAAGAACAATGTGAGTACAGAGCCGAAGACACCGAGTCCTCGACGCCAACGCACTTCTGCTTGTGATTTATCGAATCCAGTTATGGCAAGTCCTGTCAGAATCAACGCTGTGAGGAAGAATGCGAGGTTCGTTTGGTCCTCGCCAAAGGCGTAAATCACACCGGTTAATGCTGAGGCGACTCCTGAGAAGCCCATGTACTCGATGAAGTTGAAGAATTCATCATCGTCCTTCCATTCGAAAATCTTCGAATCGTAGATGCGGTCTGTTTTTGACGAGAGATAAATCATTACAGCACCTTCAATCAAAAAGATACCACCGATGAGGAAATCTTGCATTGATTCTGAGCCAACTTCAAATTGATTGATCAGATTTGCTGCTGTCAAACCATCGATGAGCGGTAGGAAAAGGATTGATATTTTGTCTCCTTTTTGGATGGCTTCATACGTTGCCCAAGCGCTTCCTCCAAGCATGCCTAGTCCGTTGACAACGTCGAAGGAGAGTAGAAGTGTCGCAATCGTTAGGAAGCGCAATTGAACATCCAGTGAATAAGGCATCAGTGCTTCTAACCGTTCTTTGTCGATGACGTTCATTTCCATAATTCCGTATGAATTTGCAAGCCACAATCCGTAGATTATGATACCAGAGAACAGCATCGAATAGCCAAAGATTTCTCCAGTGAAGTATCCTCCATTTGAGAAACCAATCATGAATGAGAAAATCAGGCCAACTGCAAGGAGTGGTATAAGATTGATATCACCACGCACCCATGCGTTGAGGATTCCAAAGATACAAGCTACGAGGGGCAACCAGGAAGCAGAAGGAAGTACAGCCCAAATTGCAAACAAGAACCACAACATTGGAAGGAACCACGGGAATGGATTTTCCACCATTTCGTCCTTTTGGATATCAAGAATACTCCACGCCATCGGCATCAACATGTGTGCTGCAACGAGTAGACCCGTGGTTCGTGTAAACCAAAGGACCCGAATTTCTGAGATATGATTCGGGTCTGAGTAAATGTAGGAATCGAGGAATGAATATGCAAGACCATGATCTCCGAGCCAATACATCGAAACCGTCGCTAATGGCGCCAGCATTGTTACTCCATGATGTCGGTATTGAAGTGCTACAACAGCAACAAGACCGTACATGCTGAGGAACAGCAACCCACCCGATTGATCCATCATTCCAATGACTAAGAGAACACAAAGCATCACTTGATCCGCAGATCGACTGAGATGGTCTCGATCCAGACCACGTTTATTGATGAGTACAAATGCACCTATTGGGGCTGATAAAAAGATCAAATCAAACAAAATACCTGCTCGAAACAACCCATCTGTATGTTCAACATTGAGCATGAGTGGCATTGATGAGGCTGCAACAAGGAGCAGCATGAAAGATCCAATCATTCGACTTTGTGATGAAAGAACATCCATTGAATTGATTTCCCAAAACAGAATACCGATAGGTATGATGTACAAGCCTACGAGGTAGAATGTATCACCTTGCAACATAGAAGACTGAAGTGTGCTGATTCCGATGGTTATTGCAAGTAATGAGAAAGCCAGTGATACGCGTCCAATCGAGCCGTATGAATTGTCCATTGACATTTCCTCTTCATCAACTTCCTTGATGTACCAAGCATTGGTTTCTGAATCGTAGGCATATGCTCCTGAAGCTTTCATTTCAAGCAAGGAGAGTAAGCGTCCGATGTCAACTTCAACGTCACGAACGGTGTTGAAGATTGCATAAACAATCAGTCCGAGGATCAAATATTCAAGCGATAATCCATTGAGTGCTGAGATTTGATATGAATCAGGGATTTCGAGCTTCTCCGCGAGCAGGAGACCAGAACTGATAACCAGTGATGTAATGAGAGCAAGTGTCGCATTGCGTTTTTCCATGTCATCGCCCTCTCGAGCCTTGAGCATTGATTCGTAGACCATTCCCAAGAGATAGATGACGAAGAGCCACGTGACAAACCAATACGGTGAATCCAGAATCGTGCTGCTCAATGCGATGAAGGTCACCGTTTGCACACTGCTCCAAATTGAGATTTTCTCAAGTCTTCGAGCAGTTTCTGCAACAATGACGATGCCTATTGCAATGGCAACATCCATCTCTACTTGGTCAACACCGTATCCTATTTGGTCACTGAAGAGGTAAGAAAAGGACAATGCTGACATCGTGAAGTTTGCAACCCACTTTCGTGTGGCTTCCGCAAAGAAGAGCATGTAGGAAATCATGATCAAAGAAAGAATCCAAGGGATAATCGCTTCATTACCGTTGAGTGTCCACAATGAGAAAGCAAGCCCAATTGGCATTGCTGGCACTCTGTTTCTGTGCGTTGCAGGAAAATAGGCGCACAGGACAGTAATCCAAAGCGCAACCGGCAAGGTGGCAAGTGTCGCTAGGCCACTTCCCATTTCGCTCGGTTTGAATGGCCCTAGAACGAGATTGAGATTCGCAACACTTGCAATCAGCATTGCAACAACGACGACACCGATCATGAAGAACGACATTTTCTCGGCAAGCGTTTGTTTCAGCCGTTCATTTCCTGCCAAGAATCCTTGAATGATGATGATGAAGATGAGGAGTGAAAGGGCGCCGCCTTCGCCTCCAGATGGGGCGTTTTCGTTGAGAATCTCATAGACGATTGGGATAATCCCCGAAACAACACTTACTACGGCGAAATTGATGGCTTTATTCGACATCAATGCACTGTACATCGCAAGGCCGCACAAACCGACGATCGAGATTCCCAGAGGGTAGGATACTTCGTAATCTGCCCATTCAATCCATGTACCAACACCCACAAGGAGCAATCCAAGAGGAATGTAACTTGCAACTGCCCATCCAAATGAAGTGTCACCTTTGTATCGTTCGAGGATTCGCCGATGAGCGAACCACATGACTGCAGCACCTAATGCTTGAGCATAAATCATGTTTGGACCGGCTTGAAACAATTTGTTTCCTTCTTCATCGTATGCGATTTCACCAAGATAGGTAAATGCATTTCCATCGAATTGAAATTCCTGTAGGGTAACAAATCCACCAAGGAAACGGAGGCCCCAAAGTGTCCCAACTGCCATGAAAAAGAACGAAACACCGAGGAGATAATTTTGGGAGATCATGAGTTGATATTCGTTCTTTTTTGCTTGCAATTCAACCATGAACAGAGCTGCAGCGGAAGAAGCAAATCCTCCAAAGAAAAGAATCATGAATTTTTCTTCACCAACATTGTCGCTGAATGCAATTCCCAGAAGCCCAATCCAAATTGCTATCATGGCAACGCCAAACATGATGATTTCAGTAAATCGTTCGAGCGAATCGCCTTTGGTATCACCAGGTGCGCGGACGATGACAGGCTTGAATGGTATTTCTTCATCCTCATTTGCGAAAATTGCATCGTTAGCAATTGAGACCATTTGCTTTGGTTTCCTCTGTGGTGCGGGCATTTGAATCAGTTGTTGTTGCAATGATTACCAATATAAATTAACACCCAGCATAAATGGCCAGAGTAGCATTTCAGTGTAAATTCTTAACACTCAAATTGAAAGAGTTCAAACAATAGTAATTCTTGGGCTAAACATGAGCCGTGCGAAGATGCCACGTTTGGCGTTACCAATCCTTTGTCTCGCTATGTTTGTCCTTCCGACCGTTTTGGCTACAGTTCCCGTTTCCTCTACTGAAGAATCAGGTGAAGAAGGTTGGTGGGTCGAGACCACTGTAGATCGAGATGGAAACGGAATTGGAGACATGATTGAACTCCATCAACACAATCCACTTTTCTTAGATGAGGACAAGACACTCCCACTCATCGTTGATTTCTCATTCACACCAGGAACCTCAGAGATTCAAATGCTTGAGGAAGCGGTTGATTACCGCCATCAATGGACCTTGAAGGGCATCAATGCTCTTGCAGGTCGAGTTCCGGTTGGCGACATCCTCACTGCCTCACAACTTCCTGGCGTCGTCATGCTCGAATTGGATGGAATCCTTACCGTAACCAACGGAGATGCCGCAGCACTTCACGGTGTTGACACTGCATGGGAACAAACTGGGTACAATGGTTCGGGCATCACTGTCGCAATCATCGACACTGGGATTGACGGCAACCATTCTGGCCTGGATGACCAAGATGATGACCCTTCCACAAATGACCCGAAAATCATCGGATTTTACGACCCGGTTAACAACCCCGATTTGAGAAATGGGACCGAAGTTTTCCCGTATGATGACCAAGGGCATGGTTCACACTGTGCAGGAACAACAGCAGGAACAGGTGCTCCAAATTATGACCATCCAGGTATGGCTCCAAAGGCATCTTTGGTTGGTGTAAAGGTCCTTGATTCTGGAGGTAGCGGTTCGTTTGGAACCGTCATGGCAGGGATGGAGTGGACTGTTGAAAAGCGATATGATTTCAACATTCGAGCCGCATCGATGAGCCTTGGCGGTCCGGGTGCAATCGAATGGACGTCTTCAGAAGAGGACAGCGTGAATCGCTATGCGAATAAGATGATGAGTCAAGGGATTGCTCTTTTCATTGCTGCAGGTAACAACGCAGTTTCAGCCCAAATCGGGACTCCTGGTAGTGCAGAAGATGCGATCACGGTTGGGGCACTGGACAAAGATTCCAGTATTGCCATCTACAGTAGCCAAGGGCCCACTGAAGAAGGGCGGGTAAAGCCAAACATCGCTTTTGTTGGATCGGATGTTATGTCTGTAGCCCACAACACTGGCGATGGTTACGTTGCGTTTAGTGGTACGAGTATGGCGACACCGGGTGCCGCAGGTGTTGCAGCCTTGATGCTCCAAGCCAATCCTGATCTCTCGCCCTTCGATGTCCGAAATATTATGCAAGAAACTGCTACATATCGCCAGTGCCATTACATGTTTGCGAACGAACCCTGTGTTGAAGATTTGATTCCTAAGAATCGTCAGAACAATGTGTATGGGCATGGAGAAGTTCGAGCACTTGACGCTTTGCTCGAAGCGGCGCAGTATCATTTTGATTTCAACTCCAATCTGAGCGTTACTCTTTCAACACCGACAACGCTTGACAACCGAATCCATCTTCGTGATTGGGACAGTATTGTCTTTGATGTGAGTGAAAATACGGAGACTGTAAGGTGGAGGAGCAATGGTTTGGAAACTCCATGGACGACCTTGCATGGTTACGAACCAGGAGACTCGAGTGCTGAGATTTCGGTTATCAGCATTATTCATTATCTTGAACATGAAAGTGTTGAGATCATTGGCAATCATACGATTATGATCCGTGGTATTTTGGATGAGGACGGAGCAAATCCCCAATCATCTCCAATTATCACTGCTGAGATTATGGTGATGACTGACGATAAATCACCACCAATGCCTGTGGATGAGGACGGTTTCTCAACGTATGCTGTGATTGGATTCTCCATCGGCGGAATCATTCTGTTCCTGATTGTACTCCTCTTGGTTTCCACTCTTTCAACACGAGAAGAGGGTAGTTTATCCGGTAAGCAGCTTCGCTCATATCTCGATGCTCAAATCGTCGATGCAGTTGACGCAGACCTGTCTGACAACCCGTTTTGGGAAGAAAAGGCGTAGCCTTTGGATTGGAGTGATACCTTACATTCATAGACGGAGTTCTCAAGGTTAAGTCGGGTGAGTCCTATGGTTGGAAAAGAACATGTAACGATGATTCCATCCGCTCCGAAGACCATTTGGTCAGCGGTTGTCAATGGACAAGAAGTACAAGCCATTGCACCATCAAATGCCATTCTCCTCGATGTGTTAAGAGATGAAGTCGGAATGCTGGGTGTCAAGCGTGGTTGTGATTTAGGTACCTGTGGCTGCTGTGCTGTGATGATTAATGGTGAACCACGATTATCGTGTCTGTGCCTTGCAGGCCAAGTTGAGGGTCAAGAGATTACAACTGTAGAAGGTCTTGCTGATGGGGCTCATCTTGCTCCAATCCAGACCTGTTTTGCAACCCATGGCGGTTCACAATGTGGATTTTGCACGCCAGGGTTTCTGATGAGTGCTGAAGCTCTACTCAATGAAAACGAGAATCCTACTCGTGAAGAAATTGCATGTGCGATCGAAGGAAATCTTTGCCGATGCACAGGCTATCAGCAGATTGTAGATTCTATAGAAGCAGCAGCAGAAATCAAACGAGGCGAAGCACCTGCGTCTTCACCTGCAAGTGATCCACATCCAAATCCACATCCCGAAGGGCCTGATGAACCGTCGATGCCTCCGGGTCATGCGAGGTGATTCTATGGCAGGCGGTTATCGACAACAACCTGGCGCATCTTCGGGTGAAATCCGAAAGGATGGAAAGCGCGTCGCAGGAAAACAAAAATTCCCTCCTCCAGGTTCTGGAGGGTCCCGGCCAAACATGGCACCTCGTGACCTTGATTCAATTCCCGAGTCCGTTGGAGGAAGAGAGCCGCAACCTGCAGGATCTCATATTCACGACCGCTATCGAACCGGGACGGAGGTTGGAAAGCCTCGTGCATTGGTGGATTCGCATGCAAAAGTAACAGGACAAGCATGGTACGGAGATGATGTGCGATTACCGAATGAAATCATTGGTAAGATTCTTCGTTCACCGCACCATTATGCGAAGATAAAGTCGATTGATACGTCAAAAGTTGAAGCCTTGCCAGGTGTTTTGGCCGTCGCTACGGGAGCAGATGCACCAAACACATTTGGTGTCCTCCCAGTGACCAAAGACGAACATGCGATGGCAGTTGAGAAAGTACGCCATGTTGGAGATCTCGTAGCATGTGTAGCAGCTGTTGATGAAGCAACGGCCATGGAAGCGTTGAATCTTTTTGAAATCGAATGGGAGGTTCTTGATCCAGTTTTTGATCCCCGGAAAGGGCTCGAAGATCAGGACGAACCGATTCATTGGCGTGGAAAATACCACGTTGGTACAACGAACGTTCAGAAACGCGTGTTCCAAGAATTTGGTGATCGCAGTCTCGTCAATGATCCAACTGCCTCATCGCATGGAAAATGGCGTATGGAAGGAGTTCATCATGGATTTACGGAGCCTCATGCCGTTGTTGCTCATTGGGACCCAAACGGTCGTCTGCAACTGTACACGCCTCAACAAGTACCTCACTACGCACATCGTGCACTTTCCACTGTGCTTGAAGTTCCAATGCATCAAATCAATGTTATTCGAACATTCGTAGGTGGAGGTTTTGGAGGAAAATCCGATCCATTTCCTCATGAAATGTGTGCTGCGATTCTTTCACGAAAGGCTGGACGCCCTGTTCGAATTAATTTCACTCGAGAAGAAGTGTATTGGATCAATCGGGGACGACACCCGAGTTATATCGAAGTGAAGATGACCGCTGATGAAGAAGCACGAATCTCAGGATTTGATATTGATGCGCTTATCGATGGAGGCGGTTTTGCTTCCTTTGGGCACGTTACATCCTATTACAACGGTGTGCTTGCAACCGCTCCATACGAACTCGGATCGTTCCATTACACTGGTGCTCGAGTTTGGACGAACAAACCTGCTAGTGGAGCCATGCGAGGTCACGGAGCGGTAAACACACGTTGTGCGGTCGAGGTGGGTCTTGATGAAATGGCGGAGCAAATGCAAGTCGACCCAATCGATTTGCGCTTGGCCAACTTATTGCCTCCACACAGTCGAACCATTTCCGGTTTCCGCATTACTTCCAACGGTATGCGGGAAGCGCTTGAACGAGTTCGTGAAGGATCGGATTGGGATACGAAATTCCGTCAAATGCCTCTTGGAAAAGGAATCGGAATTGGATGCGGCTTCTTTATTTCTGGTTCAGGTTTGCCAATCCACTGGGACCCGAATCGCTTCCCTCATGCAACTGTGCACATGCAAATTGACATGGATGGTGGTGTAACTGTCCATACCGGAGCGGCAGATATTGGGCAAGGCTCGACCACAGCAGTCGCTCAAGTCGTTTCTGAGGTTCTTGCCCTACCCATTGAGATGATTCACGTTCGCTCGCATGAGAGCGATACAAGCCCAGTTGACCTTGGATCTTATTCAAGCAGAGTCACGTTCATGAACGCAAATGCCGCAATTCGAGCAGCACTTGACATTCGTGAGAAACTTCTCAATGCCGCATGGGAGATATTGGGATACCACCCCGATGTGCTTGTGTTAAACGATCGACGCATCTACTACAAACACGACCCTGCTGTCGGAGTTTCCTATCTCGAGGCACTTCACAAGGCCCAAGAAGACAAAGGCTCATTGATTTCGAGTGGTGCATACCGCTCTCCACCAATGGGTGGTGTCCACAAAGGAGCTGCCGCTGGGCTTGCACCTGCCTATTCGTTCTCAGCTTATGTGGCTGAAGTCGATGTCGACGTGGAGACGGGTTTGGTTTCATGCACCAATGTATGGGCTGCTCACGATTGTGGCAAAGCATTGAACCCACTAGCTGTTGAAGGCCAAATTATTGGCTCATGTCATATGGGGCTGGGACAAGTGCTCTCAGAAAAAATGGTCTATGGTCGAACTGGACATCTGCAAAATCCGAATCTACTGGAGTACAAAATACCATCAATTCATGAAATGCCTCACGTGACACCAATTATTGTTGAATCATCCGATCCTGAAGGCCCATTTGGAGCAAAAGAAGCAGGTGAAGGGCCACTCTTACCGATTCTTCCTGCTGTTGTCAATGCTGTTTACGATGCTATCGGGGTTCGTATTCGGAATCTACCGCTGACTCCGGACGTCGTCTGGAAAGCGATTTCAGCAAAAACCAAGGAACTCGGAGGCATTGATGAGACTGATTTACCCTCTCCTCGTCTTGAACACAGCTCTTTGCAGTCAACGTTGGTCGCTCGCGGCCAGGAGCACAAAGAACGTGATCGACGACGACAACGAAGCGAGGATACGAGTGCTTACGTGAATGGTGTTTTGTTTGGATTTGATCCTACTCAACCACTTGAGGACCAAGTTGATGGTTGGAAATCTGCAGTCGAACCGGTGCCTGAACAGTTAGCAGAACTTGGCCTTGCAGGTAAAGCTTGGCTGAAGAAGGAACAACGACAAATGGGAGGTGAACAATGATGTTGATGCCGCCGTTTAATTTGCATCATCCAAAGAGCGTCGAAGAGGCGTGCGAACTCGCATCAACGTTCATGGCAAAAGATGAATCGTTTGACTGGGTCGCAGGGGGGACCGATCTTCTACCAAATTACAAGTGGCACATCAACGTGAAAAAACACGTTATATCTCTGGCTCAAATTGAGGGAATTGATACAATTTCGATGCATGAAATTGGTGCCATGGCTCGATTAGGCGCACTAACAACATCAAATGCTGTACATCCACTTATCGCAGGAGCTGCAAGTAAGATTGCATCGTCCTTGATTCGAAACAATGCTACTCTCGGAGGAAATATTTGTTTGGATACGCGTTGTTTTTGGTTCAATCAAAGTGAGGATTGGCGTCGTTCAATTGATTGGTGCCATAAAGAAGATTGCGGAACGGGCTCCGATTGCCGTGTGATTCCAAACCAGAATACGCTTTGTGTAGCAACCTATCAAGGCGACCTTGCTCCATCCCTTATGGTCCTGGAAGGAATCATACACATCATTGGTCCAAACGGGCAACGTGAAATTCCTGTTGATGAATTCTTTCAACTCGATGGAATCACTCGAAATATTCTTGAAAACGGTGAATTCGTACTCAAAGTAACGTTTCCAAAGGGCGTTGAGAACCGAGTCGGTTCGTACAAAAAACTCCGAGTCCGAGAATCCTGGGACTTCCCCGAGGCAGGAGTTGCATCTTCGTGGATAATAGGACAGCCTTCATCCCTTCGAGTCGCATCAACTGCATTGGAATCGATACCAAGGTCTCACCAAACTGAGATTGATTCACTGGGCGAGGAATTTTCGAGCAGTTCGATCAAACCACTCTCGGAGGCGATAATGAAATCCATCAAGCCAGTGAACAACACTGCTCTTCCACCAAGATATCGTAAGTCAATGGTTCGTGTCTTAGCAAAGCGCAGTCTTCGGGAAATTCTTGGTGATGAAGCATGAAACGAGGAGTATGGTTTTGTCTTGCGCTCCTTTTTTGTGCAACGCTCCCATCGATTTCAGGGCAACTGCCCACAAACAATGAATGGGAATTCGGTTGGGATACAGAGGTTGAACCAAGTTACACCCTTGCCCTCGATGGAGAGAAATGGAAAGTCCAAGACACACTCGTTTTCTTTGTTGATAATCCTCGAATTAATGATTTGAGCCTCAACATCGTTGTCGAGTTCGATGAGGATACCGAGTTTCTTGATGCATCCTTTGAGGAATCGATTACTGTAAGTGCCCAGTCAAATGAGACCTTTTCAATCGATTTATCGACATCGAATCCAGATGATGTACGAGGCCATTCACCGAGTGATAACATCGCCATCGTGGTTACTGCGGAAGAAAACGCAGCAGGCGCTCCAGTTTCACCAAAAGAAATCGATGCTGATCTCAATGTACCTCGATTCCACAAACTTTTGCCTGAAGTAACACTCCTTGCAAGTAAAGTCGACGCTGGGACTTGGATCGAAGAATCCTTACTTCTCAACAATATGGGAAATAGCGTTGATGCTGCTACAAAGATTGAAGCCGATGTACGCAATTGTCCACTCCTCGAAATAGAAGGCCTTGAGGCTGGAGAAGACACACAAATTCAACCTACGAATGTTGACGGAAATGAACCGCTTGAGATTGTGTTTAGAATTGCGCCTTCGAGTGCACATTCGACCAGTACCTGTGAGGTCACGATTGTCGTGACTTCGGAAGGAAACGGTTTGGAGCGCAGCACAACGTTTAGTATCGATGTTCGTGATGCCTCCAGCACAACAAACTCCAACACCGGCGATTCTGGTTCCAGCTCATCAAATTCTGCCTCTGATTCGGATACCTCTTCCGCACTTCCTACACTTGGTGTAGAATCCATGTTGGGGCTCTTGGGAATCGTTGCTCTTCTAAGACGTAATCGGCTCGATGTGGACTGATTATGCGAGATAATTATTCTTGCAAGAACATAAATTTCGCTCTAAACGTCAAGGGAGAATCATTATGTGTGTATCGTGATTCCGTAGAAAAGAACATACTGCGCTTGTCGCAAAATGAGGTGTAAATATGGCTGAAACAGAGAAAACAAAACTCTCTGTTGAAAAGAAACTCATGGTTGGTTTGGTCGTATCCATTCTCCTCTCAACCGTACTCATTGTTCTCGCATCCTCGTCCAAGGAAACTGTCTTTTCGCCATACGTTCGAAATGCTGATGGAGATTACCAGTATCAACAACTTTCGAAGATGAGAGATACACTGGGAGAGAGCGAAGACGGTAAGACTGGAGAGAAATACTCCATTTACAACACAATGTCAACTCCTATGCTCGTCAACGATTGGCAAGATCCTCATCGTACAATGCTCATTATCGCTGCTCCTGAGAAACCATTCGATGCTGCTGAGGCAAAAGCAATCCATGATTTCGTAACCGAGAAAGGAGGCAAAGTTATCCTCGCTGCAAATTCGACCAATGCAAAGCGTGTTGCAGAGGAATTCGGTGTCCTGTATTTTGACGCCCCTGTTTCAGATGGGAAATGGTACTACGAAGTAACCGATGCAACGGATAACCGTATTGCACCGCAAGAGACTCGATTGTGGTCTGTTGCTTCGGTTAGTGAAGATCTCGATCTCATGGATGAAGCTTCATTGAGGACGCCGTGTACTGAGGCAGAGGTGTCATCTGGAGTCACAGATAACTGCAGGATGCCAGTCCTTTTCCATTCCCCAACTGCAATTCAAGTTCTTGATATCGAAGACGACAGCCGAGAAGTCAACGTTCTTGCTTCTGCGAGTGACCAAGCCTTTGTTGCACGATCGGGATTCGACATCAACAATGTTGCCAACCCAAAGACGGGTAAAACCGACTTAATCGTTCGAATTGATTATCCAAACATCGAAGCATACGATACGAAATCCGATGGTGATAACGGTGAAATTTCGGTAACAGGAAGCATTGTTTTCGTCTCCGATCATTCTGTTTTTGCAAACCACCTCTGGGATGCTGGTGATGCGGACTTGACCGGAAAACAACAGTGTGGTTCTGATTTGTATCAAGAAAACGGTCACACATGTTGGAGTACTGATCCTGATGGACTTGTTGCTGCTCAAGGCGACACTGCTTGGCAAGGAAACCAACTCTACTTCCGTGCTCTTATCAGAGATATGATGGAATTTGATAACGATGAACTGTCGCTTCAAATCACGAGGAACACCGATGAGTTCAACATCGTTTTCGACGAAAGCCGACACGTTTCAAGTGTGGCAACACAACCCTTCACTGAAGCCATTGGAGCTGTTGTTTTACTCACAAGTGATGTTTATCTCAAGTGGCTGATTATTCTCAATCTCTTTGCATTGCTTGCAATAGCCATAATGGTCGTACCAGAAAAAGAAAATTGGCGCCACGTCTTTGATTTAACACGATTTAGAGAACGCCCTACAAAACTGGACACCTCGCTATACCAGGTCCGAGTTCGAGAGGCTTTCCTGTCGAAGGTTCGGCAATTTAACGATCTCACGCGAGATGAATTTGCTCGCAAGACCCCTGCAGAAATCATGCAGATGGTCCGTGACCCACGCCTTGTTGAACTGGTAAGTTCAGCACGATCCTATTCCAACGAAGAACTACGGGATATTATCCCAATAATTCGACGTTGGGGAAACTGAAGAAAAAAGGAGGAAAATGACATGCAACCCCCCGCACCACCAGCAGCCCCGCCCGCGCCAGCGCCAGCAGCGCCAGCGGCACCAGCGCCACCTGCACCTGCAGCACCAATGCCTGCGGCACC
>JAYXXD010000033.1:0-16222 GCA_036019775.1 Thermoplasmatota archaeon | reverse complement strand
GATGATGAGCAGCCATCTCAAGACTACAAGATCGTAAATGGTGTCAAAATCACAGACTTGTATGTCAGAGAGGCAAAAAAGAAGTCTCAAAGAATCTAAGAGCTTCAGATGAGCAACTTCAAGTACAAGAAGTCGATCATGTTCTTCATCTGAAATACCGAGCCTCCTACGTTCCTCCCACAAGAGAAGTTGTTCTGTTCGAGTCAACAGTGCATCACGCAGATACAGTTCGAGCGTTCTGCGATACGCATCACGGTCTGAAACGGCATAGACGATTGAATTGCCAGGAAGTTGATCCGCCCTGTTCTGAATGAAATTACCAAGATTAAGCGCTTCGTCATACGATAGATTACGTCGATCAAGCTCGCTTTGGATTGTTGAAGCGATTGTTTGTAAATCATATCGAGTCTTTGCCCGCTGAATTTTCTTGAAGTACTTGCGGCTACGACGCGTCATGCTTGGAGCCGCCATGACTCGTCTTCTACAATGGCAGTTTATGAATCAATTGGCAAAAAACGTTGGTTTTATTCATGCCGCATTACTTTTTATGCATTAAGCATCGACTGGATTTTGCCTCGATACCAGACTTCAACCAAGCATTCAAAATGTCAGCCGCTAAGCCGTGTTTATGAGCAAACCCATTACCCTTGAAATCGAGTCAAAAAGCCCGCTCTTTTCATGCACTGATTCATCCGGCATTCAACACGACCTCGAAGCATACATGAAACAAGGAAAGAATGTCATTCTGTATTTCTACCCTCGTGATTCAACGCCTGGCTGCACCAAACAAGCATGTGATTTCAGAGACAATATGGCGAGGCTATCGAATGAAGATTACATCGTTCTCGGCGTTTCCAAGGACTCTGTGAAGTCACATCAGAAGTTCATAGCAAAACAAGAACTCAACTTCCCTCTTCTGATGGACGAGGATGGTCAACTCCACGAAATGTTTGGAACATGGAGAATGAAGAAAAACTACGGTAAAGAATACCTCGGTTGTGTCCGATCAACCTTCGTTATCAATTCTAATGGCATCATAGAATGGTGCAGGTACAATGTTCGTGCAAAAGGTCATGTCGAAATGCTGATGAGAGAACTGGGAATTGAATCTTGAGGCGATTGTATGGATGAGGATATAGGAGGCGAACAAATTCGTTTGTCCTCCACCTCGTATGCTTACAAGCCATGTTACATTGGGAAAGGACTTGACATCGGCGAGTTCGTATCCATTGGCTCAATGTGCCATATCGGTCGCAATGTGCAGATTGGAGAAAAGACAAATATTCAGGGTTCAAATTACATCGCAGACGGAACACAGATTGGCTCATCGGTATTTATCGGTCCAAATTCAACAATTCTCAACGATAAGTACCCCCCCTCAGGTGATGTTTCCAAGTGGAAACCCGTACGAGTCGAACAAGACGCTATCATTGGAGGCGGCTGCACAATTCTGCCAGGAGCTCATATCGGTAGCCGAGCTGTCCTCGGAGGAGGTTCTGTGCTGACAAAGCCGCTACCATCTGGTCAAGTATGGGCAGGAAATCCAGCTCGATATCTCATGACCCGAGAGGAATACGATACAAGGGATTGAGCAATATGGAAGGCAAAGCACACGTCGTATCTTTTCTCAAAAAATGCATTGATTATGCGAATGCATCAATCGAACGAAAAACAGCGAGAGGAGAACATGATGACATTTCAAAGTGGGAGGCATATCGTGACTTCACGGCTCATGCTGTAATGGAAGTTGAACGTGGCGAACTCGATAGGTGGTTTCCATCCCAACAAAATTTCATTGCAGGACTAGAGGTCGCCACAGTCGATCTTTCATCACTTGCCCACGAAACACGGGCAGCATGGCTGACAAATTTGGCTAGCCCTCGACCCTTAGCTCTCATCGGTACCACCTCGCCTCATGGATTGCGTAATCTTGCACCGTACACATCGCTTTCAGTTGTCTCCAATTCACCACCACTCGCCATCGTCTCCTTTTCAGCAGATCGTAACGAACGATGGAGAGATACCCTCATCAACCTGCGTGAGACAAAAAAGGCGGTCCTGAATTTTCTCCCTGCATCCGAAACGGCTGCAACGATTGTTGAGCAAACAGCACAACCACTCAACCCGCAAACAAGCGAATGGGATGAATTTTCAATTGCTGGGGTCGAATCACACCCGCTTGTTATGCAAGATGCTGCATTTGCAATCTTTGGTGAAATGATCGATGAAATTGATTTAATGGAGGCGAATGCGAAATTAGTTGTTCTCAAGTTATCGGAAATTCTCGTTCCTGGCTCCTACGATGGTCTCGAACCTGCACATCTTCTCTGCCAACATGGATTAAACAAGCTCATGGCTACACCGACCGAATGGCATTACAACATTGATCGAAGTGTTTGAACAAGACCTTGCGAAAGCAATACCTCTGCTTCCCAATTCAATAATTTCCGAGTTTCTGATAGATTAGGAAGTCTCCGCTTTGAATCTCCGGGATATCCTTCCCTATGCTCCAATTTGATTTCCCAACCTGTTTCTTCCTCGACAATACTACGAATGCAATTTGCAAGATCGAGCATTGTTATTTCCTCCTCGGAACCGATGTTCAGACATGTCCCTGCAAGTCCATCCATGAATCCAGAGGATAGAATACCTCGAACAAGATCATCGATGTATGTTAGTGATCGAGTTTGTGATCCACCCCCATGAACGAAGATTAACCGTTGTTCAAGTGCTGATTGAATCATCATCGAAACGACTTGCCCGTATTCCGAACCCAACAATCGGGGGCCATATCCGTTGAATGGACGAACAATTCGAGCATCAAGGCCATTTCGAACTGCGTGTTGAACTGCAAGCTCTCCAAGGTATTTGCTTGCACCATAGGCATGTCTCTGATGATGATGTGAGGCAGAAAACACCGCAGGTTCATCAGCACCAAGTGGCATCACTTCAGACTCGCCAAAGGCCTCTGGAGACGAGGTAAACACATAACGGCATTCGTTCTCCTCAGCAAATTCAAGCGACCTTAGTGTTGAGTTGAGATTGACATCCATAACCATTCGTGGTTCTTCATTGAACCATTTTGTTCCGTTGATCGCAGCCAAATGGAATACAATATCAATGGTTTGTGGCTCTGGAATTTGATTGTATGCAGAAGGTTCGCATGCATCCGCATGAATGAAAATAATGTCGCCTTCAACAGATTCGAAATTCCGTTTTTGGCCTCTCCAAAGGTTGTCAAGAACGATGACGTCATGACCTTGATGAACGAGGGCTTCAACCAGACTCGAGCCCAAAAAACCTGCTCCTCCTGTGACAAGGCATCGCATTTCATCACACTCGTTCAATGATTTCTATCGTAACAATTCCACGTTTTCGCTTGAATATAATTCGATCTCCATCGTTCACAACCATACAAGGATCCTTCTCAAATCCATGTCCATAGGGTACATTCAACAACGAACATGCCGGCAGTGTAAGTGGACAAACATCTCGGTTAATGATAGCCAGAGGGCCCTTGTTCTCATACAACAATCCCATCAAAACATAAGGTGCAACCGTTGACCCAGAACCTTTTGGATAAATGAGAATTGTATCTTGAATTGCCCTCCCATCCAGAGGATGACCGGGTTCTTCCACAACACCCGTGTCTCTGTTCACATATCCGAGGTAAGTGATTGGTACATCGGTTACCATTGCCGTTCCTTCAATACAGAAGTCACCTTGAGAATTTAATCCAGAGCCATGGATGGTCTGCAACCCACTTTGCAGAGTTTTAGCAGTTTCATGACCCTCATGCGAAGCTTGTGTAAGCATGGGTGTTGGCCCTTCAGCAAGGTGAGGGTGGATAGCATGACGAACGCATTCCTGGATGGTTGCAACACTGGTCGGTATGCGATTTAGTCCGCTTGTCAAATAATGCTCAGCTTTCATTGAATTGGTTAACAAATGATTGTACTTCTCACGATTGTAAGGAGTTACCTCTGGACATGTATCGACGAGTACAAGCGCCCCCGCTTCTTCCAACATCGATACAGTACCATCCGCTTCAGCTAAGGCATGGTTCTCTTGGCTTGTAAACACCCACAAACGTTGGTCTGGAACCGATTCTCCAAATTCCATATGCGTTCGTAAAGCCGCTGCAGTCATGCGCATTTCTTCCAAACTTGCTTGGGGACAACCAACGACAACCAAATCAACTCGACCCTGAGGTGAAAGTTCTCGATATCTTTCATCAAGATCACTCTGCGTAAATCGTAGTGTTCCCTGCCATTCAATTGAATCAATAGATTCAGTTGGAGGTGTTGTATGTCCTTCAACCCACATCATGGGTGTGCCGTAATTTGCTGCTGCTGCTGTCAAGGCTTTCTTTCGAGCAAAAGAAATGGAATCATCCAAACCCTGCACGTATGGCATTGGCCCAAATGGAAGGTCCCATTCTGGTTTTGCGTTTTTTCCGATCCAATCACCAAGAACGGAATAATCGGAAAGCGTTTCCAAAGCACAGTCAACGACAACTCGAATGTTGGGTTTTCGATTGGATTCAAGATGAAGCCCCCAAGCAGGTGCATATCCTGTCAATGCTGTAGCAAGAGCACTGAGACCCGATTCTCGATTCGTGATTAGAGAAGTCCACGTATTGGAATAACATACGGCGTTGGACTCAGCCCATGACCCAATTTCGCCCTTCACCTCGATGTTGCGGTCATAAGGAGTGCAGGAAAGCGTTGCTTCAATTCCTAAACGGTCATAGGCTTGAACAATCTCAAATTGTTGCTCAAGAAAATTTGGCCACGAAATTCCCATTTCTTCCATCTTCTCACGATCGCATCCTGCAGAATTCAATGTTGTAGGAATAACAACCGTACCCGCATCATCGCCACTGAGGTCTCTGAGAAACGTGCGAAGACCGTGGCCACCTGTTATGACAGAAACGCCAGAGACATGAGCATGATCAACTTCAACAAAAGATTCTGCTTTAGCAACATGAGCAAGGTCTACAACGAGGCGAGCGGCCTTCTGGCGAGTCGGTCCTTCTTTGCCTTCCAACTGCTCTGCCAGCCGCCGTGGAAGTTCCATAAACGAACGCAAACATCGACGCCTCATCAAGACTCGTGTTCACGACCGATGGTTTTGATACGGTTGACGTCACTCCGGAATTCATGTCCTCAGTTGAGAACAACACACAAGGAGCCCGCCGTGATGATAGACGTTCCCGTTTTTTGTCACGTGAAAACATCGTAAGAATGTTGAAAACAACCGTTGTACTAAGCGCCCTCATACTTTCGATTTGGTCAATAGTCTTACACAACACAGTTGAACCGATTGAATCAATCGATGAGGAAACTCCCATCCTCGTAGAAACTGAAGGTCGCGAGGCTGATGTCTATTGCCCTGAAGGTGGAGCAGACATCTTTTTAGGAACTGATTTTAATGGTGACGGAAAATTATCAGCCACTGAAATTACGAGCAGTACGAAGGTCTGTCATGGCCAACAAGGACTCTCAGGGCCACAAGGCCAATCCGGATTTAACGGTGAGAACGGTACGAATGGAAATTCAAGCCTGGTTAACCTCACAGCTCTTTCGCCAGGAATTCCGTGTCAATTCGGAGGCATTCAGATCGAATCAGGTGTTGATAGCAATCATAACCTCTACTTGGATGAAAACGAGGTTGAAACTACTGCTCACGTTTGTGATGGACAACTTGGAGATGAGGGGCCTGAAGGCCAACAAGGTGAGGATGGATCTCAAGGCTATTCAGCACTTATCGAACAACATCCAGCACCCACTTCAGTTTGTCCAAAAGGAATTGTCATGGAGTTCGGTGTTGATGACGGTACGGACCAAGCAACTGCGAACGATGGAATTCTTCATCAAGATGAAGTCAAGGAATCGCTAAGGATTTGTTCTGAACAGTTGTATGAGGGTTTAGTTTTTGATTCAAACGTTGGAGTCACTAATGGTTTCTCAAGTGAATGCAGTAATTTTGAAGCCAATCAGATTATGATTTTCTCGTACAATGCTGTTACCACAGGATGCGAACTTTGGGTTCTCGATGAAGAGAATGTCCCATCAATGCTGATGGACATACATGCATCCGGAGACTCTGTACCTGGCAAAGAAATCGGTATTCATGCAGTTGATACAGAACGAGGAGTTCGTTTCTTCTTCGATGCTGATGATGGCATCAATGGGCGAGAATTATGGGTGAGTGATGGAACTTCTATGGGAACCACAATGCTTGGAGATATGGAGCAAGGAGATGCGATCGATTGGACATCTGAAATAACTTCATGGATGAATGGAGTTGTCTTTACAACCGATGGTTCGCAAGGAAAAAGAATGTGGTGGAGCAATGGAAGCGTCACGACATCAATCTGGCAAGCGCCTTGGTTTTCAAGTTCCGCTTCATCCAATTTGGTGAACCAATCCACAACCTTGTCTTCATTCGGAGAAGGGTTGCTTTATGGTGATGCACACGGCTTGTGGTTCGCAGGAAAAGAAGCACAAATGGGTCTCGAGATGATGTTCCTAAGCGTTGATGGATTGCTCCACATCTACGATTTGCAACCATTTGGGGATTCTTCTCCATCCGAGGGATTGTCTGTTGAAGATGGTTTCATTGTTGCTGCAGGTGATGGGACTGGAAGGCAATTGGCAAAACTCGATCTGGATGGAAGTTTTCAGTGGTTGACATCAATTACCCGCGAAGGGACAACGACGCCTATTTCTGTGATTGCTCCTGCCTTCGGCATTCAGAAACTTGGCGATGTTATCGTCTTCGATGCAGTCCATCGGAATGCTGATGCAACCCTGTTTGCTTATTCACTGACCACAGGAAATTTGCAAGAGCTCAGCTCAACAATATTCGCACCTGGACACAGCAACGAAGTTGTAAGCGATGGTTCGACCATATGGTTTGATTGTGTTCTTGGTCATACTGGTATGGAGATTTGTCAAACAGATGGTACTGTTAGTGGTACAACATTGACGGTTGACTTAATCCCTGGTGTAAGTACAAGTCAACCTCGCTCGATGGTCTTTGTTGATTCAGTATTGTACGTTCTCGCTCAAGGATTGGACCAATCAGGCACCAACAGTGGGCACGCCTTATGGTCAATTGAAGGCAATACAGCATCACTAGCTCTTGACGTTTGGTCAGGAACTGGGAATGATTCAAGCGCAGGAGCATATGGACAGTTAACAGTCACTTCGAGCCATCTGTTGTTCATTGCAGATGATGGTCAACACGGTCACGAATTGCATCAATTCCTTCGCCCGTCAATCCAAAATCAGTGGATTGTCTGGGATTGACGGCGATCAATACAGTAGGAACATGACTGACCTGGAACATAAGCAGGGTGCAATTGCTCTTTCGGCGTTAGTGGCTCTCGACATGCAAAGCAGATGGTCGTTCCCGTTTCGGTTAAATCTGGAAGAAGAGCAACCCGTTTGTCAAAGACAAAGCACTCACCGTTCCAATAGTCGCCACCAACCTGTTCAAAGTAACCCAAGATGCCTCCTTCAAGTTGTTTGACGTTGGAAAATCCAGCGTCTTTCATAATGACGCTCGCTTTTTCACATCGAACACCGCCTGTACAAAACATGACAATCTCTTTGTTTTTGTAGGATTCATCAAGATTCGAAATAGCCTCAGGAAAAGAACGGAATGTGTCAATATCCAATTCAATCGCATCTTGAAAGGTACCAAGTCGTGTTTCGTAGGTATTGCGTGTGTCGAGTAACACGATCTCCTGATCGTTGATGAGCTTCTCATGAAGTTCTTTGGGCTCGATTCGTCCATCCTCTGGCTCAGTTCGGTCAAAGTTTGGCATTCCAACCGAAATGATCTCATTTTTTAGTCGAACATTCATTCGGTTGAAGGGTTGATGCTCAGAATACGATTCTTTGAAATCAATGTCAGCAAATCGTTCATCATCGGCGAGAAAAGCACGAAACTCATTGATTTGATGTTCTGGACCTGCAACGAAGATGTTGATTCCCTCATAACTGAGTAGAATTGTACCCTTCAGCCCAAGTTTATCGCATCGTTGCTTGAACGGTTGACGCAATGCATTTCGGTCTGGAAGTACAACGAATTTGTACCCAGCAATGTTGAGATGCTGTGTCACCATGATTGTCCCTCCTTAGCACCCCACTTAGGTTCATCGATTATCGACGCCAGTCGTGTTTGCTTGCTAGAGGATGACGCCATCCTTGCCCAAAAGCACGCGAAGAAACGCGAGGTGCTGGTGCCATTTGCCATCGTTTGTGTTCGTTGGCCTCAAGCCGTTCCAATACGGCAACAACGGTATCATAATCGAGATTTCTTCCAACAATTTCTTCAACACCAAGTCCTTCTTCAATATGATATTTGAGAATGAGATCAAGAGTTTCATACGGAGGTAACGTATCATCATCGCGTTGATTCGGTGCAAGCTCTGCAGATGGGGGTTTGGTCAATGTTGAATCATTCACGGGCGGTTGTTTTCCACGAGCAACAGCACGACGATTGAACACCTTAGCAAGTCCATATACTTCCATCTTGTACACATCTCCCAATGGAGTGTAACCCCCTGCCATATCACCATACAATGTACAGTATCCCTGTGCAAGTTCAGATTTGTTCCCAGTTGCAATCGCCATTCGACCTTGTGCATTTGCATGAGCCATGACCACAATACCTCTCAATCGTGCTTGTATGTTTTCTTGTGCTACATTTGCACCATCTTCAAGCATTTCAGAAAGATTTTGTTCAAGACTTGAATGGTAAGAATCGATGGGAATTGAAGCGAATTCCATACCGAGCGATTCAGCTGTATACTTTGCATCATCGATTGAATGTTGTGACGAAAATCGGGATGGCATCGAAATGCCGAGAACGTTCTCCGCTCCAACTGCTTCAGCTGCCACACATGCTGCAACAGCTGAATCAATACCACCGCTCAGACCAAGAACGATTCGCTCAATACCTGACTTTTGACAATAATCACGCAATCCGACAACAACAGCATCCGCTAATTCTTCGAGGACATGTTGCCTTTCTTCCCCAGTTTCTTCAGGTCCGAAGTGCATCACAGTATCATCCGAACTTTGCGCAGAAATCCATTTTGCAGATGTTGGATTGTGAATATCGACGAGAAGAATTCCTTCCTTCCAAGATGGAGCAACAACAACTTCACCTGATGGCCATGCTGCAAGTGAACGTCCATCGAAGAGTAGATCGTCGTTTCCACCAATCTGATTGGAAAGAAGGAATGGATGACCCAGTGTTTTCGCCGCAGTTCGAGCGACATGCAATCGAGTCTGGATTTTATTGGAATGATAAGGCGATGCTGAAAGGTTCACCGTTGCATCCAAATTTACGCCTTGTCGACCCCACTCAGCCAATTGTTCAATCGGATCTGCATCGTATTCCGAAGGTGTTTCTCCAGCCACTTGCCATGCATCCTCGCAAATTGTGACTCCAAGTTCGAGGGCTCCAGAAAGCGTGCGAGCAATTCCTGGCCTATCATCGGAATCAAAATAACGTGCCTCATCAAAGACGTCATAGGTTGGAAGTAGTTGTTTACGGGCAACAATCTTGACTGGTGCTTGATTTCCAAGAAAGGCAACACCGTTTCCTGGTTTTCCTCGAACATGGTCTGGAACTGTAGGTGTTCCGATCAACGATGGGATTTCAACGTCAAGGGCAAATGCTGCGTGTTGTGAAAGTTCAACAAATTGAGATTGCATCAACAAATCGCGAGGAGGATATCCACAAATGGCGAGTTCCGTGCTCACACACACGACCGCTCCTGAGGCAGCAGCAGTGCGAATGAGTTGTTCGAGTCGGTGCGCATTACCTTCAATATCACCGACAATTGGATTGAATTGAATCAGAGCAACGATGCTGCCACCTTGCTCGCTCATGTCAATCCCACGTTGTCGTGTTTCATAGAAATGATGCATCACTTGTATTGAACAATTTCACCGTTTGCATCTTTGTACCACCAGCTACCATCTTGCTGATTTTGCCACCACCAAACACCATCAGATCCTTGTGTCCATCCATCTGCAGAGTTGGATTCAACCGAACTAGGATTGGATTCAGTGGCTGCAACCGTTGTCGATTCTTCCGAAAATTCATCTTCATCATCGGAATCTTCGTATTCATCCTCATCAAGATAATCGGAATACTCATCCCATTCGTATTCCGACCTTGATCCTCGACGTACCGTCGCATTTCGAGCCATAATCAGCAATGCAACAATAATTGAGAGACCGAGAAGCACACCAATCGAACCTAAAATCGGGTTGACGTTTCCGAAGACTGCCTCGCTAAATGAGGGATCCGCTTTTGGTCGAACATCGACCGATGGCCCGTTTGCTGTCGCACCATTCTCGAGAATGACCTCAACCCATTGCAAACCTGGTTGTTCTGGAGCCCAATCGACAAGAATAGTTTCAAGACCACCTTCTGCGACTTCAATCTCAGTCTGTCGAAGAACTTCAGAGGTTCCATCTGCACGAACTACTGAAATCGTCGCATCGGTTGTTCCATCGAGTGTTCCAACATTCTTGACAAAAATCTGAACTGCGGTCGAATCACCAGTTTGAAGATTCAGTCGCGAGTATTCAATCGCTGGCGTATCCAGTTCAAACTTAGGCTGGCGCCATTCCATGAGCCAAGACGTAATCGCATTCCCTGCCGATTGTCCATCAGCTCCAAGAACAAGATTTCCTGCAAGGTCTCGACCCTCAACGAGCACGAATACTGTAAATCTATCAATCAACATTTCATCGGTAATAACACTCAGGTCCATTGTACCTGTCCCTGTCAGACTTAGACCGCTGATTTCAGTGCCTTGAAGAAGGAACGGGCTGTATCCTTCGCGGATGAATTCACCTGTAACGGTGTTCTCAACCCACCAGGCAAGTCTGAGTGACTCGAAATCAATTCCTCCCTCCTCTGAGAGAACGATGGTAACTTCGTGTTCCTCTGCAGTAAGAATTGATCCAGGTCGAGGCGTCTGAACCTCTTGGGGTTCTGGACCAAGTCCATCAACGACCATCCACTTCACAGAAGATTCTTTTTCTGTTGCATCAATGCCTTGTGGAGGTAAACATCCCACAGACCATGTCAATGGTATGGTTCCAGATGTTGGAGGAGATTGGAGTTCAACATTCCAGACTCCATTAAAGGTCTCAGCGCTGAAAGTTTGTCCTGCAAACATAACATCGACGCTGCAATTGAAATCTGGAATGATTTCTGTCGTCTCAAACATCAGAGACCCTGTCAACTCAAACGGAGAATTCGGCGGAATTCTCGCACCATCATCGAGAACTGTGCCTTGAGTCAAAACCAACGAGACTGAATCTTGTGGAATCATAAGACTGGGAGAGAAGCGCCATCGTAATGCAGGGAAAGTTTGGAGGACTTCTTGTCCTGCTCGATCGATGATTTTCACGCTTGGTTCACGGAATGTATCACCAAGATCAGGAGTGGTCCATGCCAACTCAAGTTCCGTAACGAGACGGGTATCCTTCTCATATGGTCCAGCGGACGTACCATCCAAAGCAAGCATTTGGCAATTGTGAACGATCAAATGGATGCTGTTTGAAGTACAGCTGTCTGTGCGGAAATCCCACGTATAGGACAACGGTGAGGTCAGAGTATTCGAGGCAAGTTGAATTTCAACTGTGGTCAAATCAGAGGCTCCGTTTGGTTCACTCATATCGACGCGCAACGTGTATGGCATACTTGGATGAAGCCACGGGTTTGCACCACTTGTCCATGACATCGCTGTAGCCGATAACGATGGAGGACCATCAGGTCCAATTTGATACATGAACAAATGTTCACCATCTTCGGCCGTCCCTGCATCTTCAAGCACTTGACCTGAGGCATCAACTCCAACCAAATATCCTGCCACTTTTTGCCCGAGAGAACCCATCGAGTCATCGAGCAACAATGTGTAGAGCCCAGTTGATGAAGTTAAATCGGTTGGGATAACAAGCGATCGCTCCTTGTATTCATCAGCACTGGGCCAGCCGTTCAAGTCAACATCATCGATCCATTGTCTCCAAAGCATGACCCGAACGTCCGAAGGAAGGAGCACAGGGTCAAGAATCTGGAATTGCACGGTTTGGCTTGTTGAGGCAATGCGATGGTCGTACCAATCAACCGTCGAGGCAATGACTGAAGGTGCTGTTGGATCGATCGTGAACGTTCGAGAAATTTCGTCGTTTGGACCACTTTGCCCTCCATTCAACGGTACAACCTTGACAGTCCAAGTGAGGTCCCCAAATGTGAATGGGGTTTGATCGGAGATGTTCCACCACTCCACATCCAACGAGGTTGTATTGAGAAGCATCGTCTCTTGGCGCCAAAGTTGCACCTCAGCATCACCATCTGCAAACGCATCCGAACCTTGAACACCTTCATACCCGATGGAGACATGCAAATCCAGTTGCTCATCAGCCATCAGATACTGAATATCCTCATTGAGCGTGCCCCGACTATCTTTGTAGGTGATAGATGAAATTTCCAAATCATTCTCGTATCCTTGAATGCTGCTTGAACCCCATACATGGGTTCCCGGTCGAGAGATGACGCCATTGTCAAGGACTGAGCGAAGCGATACTGAGAGCACTTCTTCATCGTCCCAGCCTTGTTCCATACGGAACGAAACTGTATAGACATCCGCACCTTGTTGATTCTGGTTGTGACTGATTGGATTTGAGTTGAGTTCAACCAAATCAGAACGCCCTTGACCTATAGCGTCCAATCCAGAGGGTGGAATCAACCATGATGCTTGATGCAACGATCCGACAACATCGAGACGAATGAGATTAACCGTCCTGCCTTCTGCTACATCGAATGCTGCACTGATGTTGACGAAGTTTTGCGAAGGCGTCAGTGTTGGTGATTGCGTATTCACAGCTACCGATTTCAAAACAACATCTTCACTAATTGTAAACTCATTCGTTATAATTTCGAGATAACCTATCGTTTCACCAACGAATGGCAACGTAACGGTTGGAGAAGGCCCGACCGACCGACTCATTGCATTTAGGCTCTTGACCAAATGTGAATTTGGACCTCCAACCAATGTATTTGTAGCGTGGTAAGGCGCTGCAAGATTTGAAAATGTGATTTCACCGGTTCCATATGCTTCAATTTCGACTTCCACATAGGCTATTGAATTGTGATAAAGAACGCCTTGCTGATTGCTCAGTGAGGTCATCAAATCCGCAATCTGCATTGCGTTTAGTTCGACCCGAGTGGCCGTCACATCATCAAAGACCACTGGAGTCAATGTCGAGCCTCCTATCCTCAGAGCCATACCCGTCAAACTGCCGTTGCTTGCAGACAAACTGAACGCTAACGAAGCAAGATCGTTTTGTGGTAGCCAAACAGAAGTCTTCGCGATACCATTGATGTCAGTACTTGAACGCAGCGAGTAATTCCCATCCGAGAATTTATTCTGATATCCCCAATGACCGACGCGAACATCAGATCCGCCCCATTCCATTTCACCATCACCATCAACATCGAGAGAAGGTGACTGCACCATTGAACCCGTGTGAAGCTGAACCTGAGCTTCAAGTAAAACCTCATCTGAGGCACCATTATGCTCGAATTTTACCTGAACCATTTCCGTATGGCCAATGTCGAATGTTTCGAAGGGTAGAGTAACGGAAGTCCATGACAAATTTTCGCTTGTTCGTATGGCTGCATCATATCCGGAGTGTTGCGCAGTCAATTTCATCCCTGTTAACGGGCCATTGGATTGATACCAAGGAGACACGAATATGCTGTCCGTTCCGTTCATTCCCTCACGTACTTCCAATAAGGCATCACCGTCTCCTCCAGAAATAATGATTTGATCACCGCCTCTGTAGCCCTGACCAGATGAGGCGATTTCGAATGATGTCACATTTCCGCCAAGTTTTGTGATTGTGCTAACGAGAATTTTGCCGTTATTATCTCCACCAGGCACGTCCAGAACATCATTGGTAAGATAATTTGAACCACCATTGATGATTGAAACAGAGGTGATGTTTCCACCGCTTTGATACACCGATGTTACGGAAATTCTCGCATCACCGTCGCCTCCACTGATGGACAAAACATCCCCGACTGCATAGTTCTGACCAGCAGAATTGATCGACAGGCTTGTGATTTCCCCACCTGTCGATGACACACCGGTTACGTTCAGTTCTGCATTATAATCGCCGCCATTTACCCATACCGAGTCACCAACTGCATAATTTGATCCAGATGAATTAACAGATGCAGAAAGAATAAACCCAGCCACAGTTGTAATGTCGAGGGTGAGACCTGTTCCGCCAAAAATTGAACCTGTAGTAACGCCAAGACCCGATGAATAATTTGTACCGCGATCTGTAAATGAGAAGGATTGAACCATTCCCGTAGTAATCGGGGTCGATGAAAGCGAAACTCGAAGGCCTGTTCCCGTAGCTGAACCAGATGTCGATGCAATTGTGCTTGTGTAATTCGTTCCTGAATTGGTCAGAGTTTGCCCCCCAACTCGTCCTGTCAAAATTGGAGAGGTGGTCATCGAGAAGGAGAGACCAGTTCCAGAACCTCCACTAGGTTGTACGGAATTACTAGCAATGTATCCATGTCCAGTCGATTGAATCGAGGTAGTCTCTACAATTCCAACCGTTAACGGAGAAGCAGTAATGTTGAGCATCATTCCATTTCCAGTACCGGTGGTTGACGTAGAAACGTTGGATTGAGATACGTAACCTCGGCCAATTAAGTTGTAATCAAGAGGGACAGTTGCGTTTTCTAAGGTCCATGCACGATCTTCACTTTGGTCAGTGAAATACTCATGATACTGTCCACCGGCGATAATAGCACTAACACTCGGGAATGAGCTGGTCGAACTTCCCTCGAATTCAATGACAAGCCGCATCTCAGGATAGATTCGATAATCCAAAGCGTCCAGATGAATCCGTTCCGATGAAATCTCTTCGAATCCGCTGATGTTCAATCCAGTTGTGGCATCAACAAGCGTCCATGTGACATTCGCATCATCGTCTGGGTAATTGACATTCATGAACATGGGTTGATATTGACCATCTCCGAGAGAGAAACTCGCGGATTGAGAACTCCCAAACGTTGGACTCGTCCATTTTGTAATCGGTGGAGTAACAATTTTGACATCATCGAAAAACCACCAATCGAAGGAACTCCCACTCCCCCCAGTTTGATGGAAACGGATTTGCGAGTTGCTATGCAGTGCAGCTGCTGGAAGCAATTGGTTGAATTGTGTTGGCTGATGGAGATAAGTTGGACTCGAGGCATATGCTGAGGCTGAAAACGTATGCAGCGTGGTCCATGATCCCGAGGAGGTTCTGTACTGAATTTGCAAGTCCTCGTTGGAATCAGGCTCCTCACCGCATGATGAACTCCCTTGCCGAACCCATGCATGAAGTGGGACGTTCGAAAGTGAGCTCAGGTTCATAACTGGGGATGTGGCATACGTGGATCCTTGATATGTTCGAATCGAACCTCCGCTCGAAGCATTGAGACCACAGGATGGTGTCGTGACTCGTCCACTGTTTGAATTTGAGAATGTCCAACCTTGAGCCCCGTTGTTGAAATCATATCCCGGCACTGAGCCTTCTGCTACTAAGTCACCTCCATCTGCAAAGGTATTGTAGTGTGAAGCATCTGGGTGATTCCATGCTGATGCATCGTCCCAGATGAAGGATTGACTTGTTGTAATCGCCTTTGATGAGAGAGATAAATTCAGATTTGTGATGGCTGCATCATTGTTTGGAAGCGTGAGAGTATACGGCGAGGTACTAGGGCTCCCAGGAACGATATCTACCTGGATGTCTGCGGGAGCTGTACCACTGTTTTGGCTCGAATCGGAAGATTCGAGAAAGAGGGTATTCGGGACACACATGGCCCATGGGCCACCGAGTATCATCAGACCAACAAGAAGCAAGGCGACCTGCTTTTTCGTCCCCGTCATAGGACTGCCTGTCCTTGAAAGGTCTTGAAGGTGTCACCCACACGGACTGCTTTGTTCGAGGGTGACATTGAAAACAAAGGCGCATTTGGCGACCCATGGTTCGACCAAGTCCTGCGGGTGACCTCGATGCTGTTGCACTCGAAACTGCTCTTCTCGAAACGTGGAAGAATGAACAAACGTTCCAGCAGTCAATCGATTCAAACCGAGAGGGCGCCCCCTTCATTT
>JAYXXD010000032.1:0-16898 GCA_036019775.1 Thermoplasmatota archaeon | reverse complement strand
AGTGATGGATAAGTCTGCGGGAATCGCCTGCTCCAAATTTGCACATCGAGAATTTGTTACGATCTCAATCGATACGTTGACCTTCAAGGCACCTGCTCGGCAGGGTGATTTGATTGAGGTAACTGGTCGCGTTGTCTACACAAGCACACACACCGCAGGGGTAAAGGTCACCGCTTGTGCCATGACAAAATCCGATTGGGAAACGCGAGTGATTTGTGAGGGATATTTTTTCATGGTTGCCATTGACTCAATGATGCGCCCAATACCAATCCCACAACTTGAACCGGCAACAGATGAAGAGAAGAGAGAGTGGGCAGTTGCTGAAGAAATCCGCAACAAAATGTTATCAAAACGGAAAGCCAAACAAGAGGATTGATGAAAGAATGTTGATTGGGCATCCATATGCCCGTTTTGAACATCGCCATGGTTGGAAGCGATGAACTCGCTCGAGATCTTGCAAAACCAACCGACCAACGGGATGTTCACACCTATGTACACAAGGAAACTCTCAATGGCCAAGCACGTATTTTATCGCTGATTCGTCCTGCAAAATATCCTGAACGGATTCGGCCACTGCTCAACGCTCTATCCGCTGCTCGTGCAGGACTCATCGAAGTTACAACGGTTGACGCCACTCTTGGTGAAACACTGGTAGCTTTCTCGAGCGCAGGGATTGAACACGGAGTGGCAGTAATTGCACCTCCTCAAGGAGAATGGATTGATGAAGAGATGGTCAAAACGTTGTTCAAGCAGGCTGGTCTAACGAATTGGTCATTTGAAGCGGCAGATGGTATCGAACTTCGAACTGCTTTTTTCAACATCATGGAGAACGTATCTGAACTCTTGTCGTCGATTGAAGATCAGCCACTGGTTGTCCCCATCGATCAGCACTTTAACGTCAAAGGAATTGGTTTGGTCGCCATTGGATATGTGCAATCCGGAGTCGTTTCAGTGCATGATGAAGTTGCAATGTTGCCTCATGGCAGCACTGCATCGGTCAAATCATTGCAGGTTATGGACGATGACGTCGATCGTGCAGGAGCAGGTGATCGTGTTGGCATTGCTCTACGTAATGCGAAAGAAGAAAGTCTGTCCGGGACATGTTTGATCGTCCATCCAGAAATTGAGGATAAGAAAACGAACACACATCGCCCTCTACCTCTTGAAGCGCACACTGTTTCAACAATGACATTGAATGTTTCACCATTCCAGAAAAAGAAACTTGAGGTAGGGGATGTCGTTCACGCCTCCATCGACCTTCAATTCAATGTTGGTCGAATCGAAACCGTTACTGAGAGTGATTTTTCAGTTCGATGGGAGACTCCGCTGCTCCAACGGATTGAAAATGCCCCTGGAGTCCTCATTGCCCAACTTGATTCAAAGCCTCGAATCATGGGGAGTGCAAAACTCATCAAAATCGAGTGATTTGGCATCTTCGCGATAAACCTCGAACAATTGTCTGAAGCATCTTCTCAAGGGATGCATTGATAATAGGTGGCTCGAACTGCTCCACGGGATGCAGACGAGAGGGCGCAACGAACGCCTTGCGGAGTCTGGGGAGAAAATGGTTCTCCACGGCTTACGCGTGGCTGGTGAAAGCGGTCGAGCGAGAGCAAGCCTTGGTGAATCCCGCCTCTCGATTGAATTCAAAAATGGAAATTGCATTGACATTCGCTACGATCGAATTGTTCGGATGCAGCATCACAATACCACACTCATTCCTGGATGGATTGCCTTCATTGGGCTCTGCATCCTCTACGCATCATGGCGAGTCATTACACCACCGAACCTTCGCTTAGCGGGGTTAGGACTTGGCATAGCGATGATTTCTGGCTGGGTTCTCACCAAACGACCAACACTTACCCTCGATACTGAACTCGGTGATTGTCACGTTCTTCACGCAATCGATTCACGGTTGCTCAAACTCTCAACAATGATTCAGCGAATGAATGATGGATTAACACTTGAGGAAGCCAGGTTGGGTGTTGATTTGCTCAATGAGGATACTGAATTTCCAAGACAAGCCGCCAATTCTGCTGCTTTAGCATTACCAACTCCTATGGAAGATTTGGAACCCGCTCGAAGCCTTTCTGCGTTCCTAGGAAAGGAAGTTCCTCAACATGAAGAATTTGAAATCGATGAGGTTCTTCCAAGATGGGCAAAGGATACGATGAATCGTGGACTGGAACCTGTTCACAATCCTGAACCTCGACAACACGGCATTTTGAAGAGAGGGATTGCAAATGCTGGGACTCGAAGAGGACATGTAAGCCCGCTGGACATGCACGCAAACCTTGGACCGGGCCAAATTTCAGAGGTTCAATTCTTGGGTGAGGCCCCGCTACCTATTCCAATGCATCAGAAACCGATGAGCTCCTCTCAAATGATTCAGGAGGCAATGGAGATGTCACGAGAGGCAGGAATAGAGTCTCAATCAATTCAACATACCAGGCATCTTGGAAGCGTTGGAGAGTTTGAACAAGATACCGTAACTTCGAGACCGAATGCATTCGTTTCTCCCGATCTTCCGTTAATGAATGCTGAATTGATTGAGGATGAACCTGAGCTTTCACTTGTCGAACAAGGCATGATTCGTGGTGCAAGCGACGTTTCCTCAAACATCGATGCAGGACCACGTATACGCCGCAATTCAAGAGGCCAAATGAAGCGAATTCAACCTCGAACGTCTTCGAGAAGACGAATCGCATCAACCCGTCGAAAGGATGGAAAGGAACCCACACGGCGATTCTCATCACTTCTGAACAGAGTTCGAAATGGAATCTCTGGCCTTAGAGAACAAGGAATCGATGAAGAAATCGTTGAATTGATGGCCGAGCACATTCCAGAAGAGGAAGAAAACACCGTCCCTTCTTCATTCAGTGCCTTGACCGAATCACAGGAAGTTGCTCCAATGCAAACTGGGCAGCATGGATTACGCAGACTCGATTGAAATACCAGTTATTGAGCAATACTCTTGCAAACGATGCTGATACGTCTCATTCGTAACCGTTTGAAGTCCTTCAGTGCCAAAATCTTGCAAGGTAAAACTTGCAGAAACAGTAGCATGGATGAGAGCGTCCCGTAACTCATCCCTTTCGATAGGACCATGACCTGCGGCAAGACATGCTGCGATTGTGCCTGCAAAAGTATCTCCACAGCCGGTTGGATCAACAACAGCATCGGTTGGATACGCTGGTAGAGTAATCAAATCATTCCCATGCAAAGCAATGACTCCATGTTCACCTTTTTTGATAATCAATGTGGGAATCTCTGCCATAGCTTGAACTTCTTTTGCAGCTTGAACCAGATTGTCAGATTCTGCCAGCATAGTGACTTCTCCATCGTTAATGACAACGATATCGACACGTTTCATTGCTTCAATCAATTCATCGTGTGCAATGTTGATCCATAAATTCATTGAATCAAGCATGGAAGTACGAGTAGGATGCGATTGGTCAAGCACAGACAACTGAATAGCGGGATGCAGATTGGCGCAGAATGTTATTTTCGATGAAGTTCCATGTTCAGGTACTTTTGGCTGAAAGGTCTCGAACACGTTGAGATGAGTCTCATGCGTTTCAGCTTGTGCCATGTTACCATGATAGGAACCAACCCAATGAAAAGTGGAACCTTCAACAACTTCAACTCCAGTTGTATCAAGACCTGCATTGCTTAAAATTGCGAAATCTTCCTTGCGAAAATCCGTTCCTACCACACCAACAAGACCAACCTTGTTGAGTTTCAAACGTTGTGAGTGAAAAGATGCTGCTAAACCAGCATATGTTGCAGAACCTCCTAATGTATGCGGAGATGAACCTTTTGGGGAAGTAATACTGTCATAGGCAATACTTCCAACAATTAAGACATCCATTCTATCACTTATCCTAGAAGTTCTTGATGCATATCGATGTACTGTATCGTGATGTCACCGTTCATGAAATCGACCTCATCCATAATTCTTCGATGCAGCGGAATTAAGTGTTCCACACCAGTAATGACCGTTTCATCCAGAGCTGTTCGCATTCTTCGAATTGCATCATCTCGATCTCGTCCCCAAACGAGGAGTTTTGCAAGCAACGAATCAAAGCAACCCGGCATTTCGTACCCAGGATGAGCATGCGTATCGACTCGGACTCCGAATCCTGATGGGAAATGGCATTCCCATAAACGACCAGGGCTTGGAATGAACTCCGCTGGATCTTCTGCATTCAGACGGCATTGGATGCTATGACCTCGCCAAGAAATCTCATCTTGGCTGAGTGGAAGATTTTCTCCCTGTGCGACGCGAATGCCCAACTCAACAAGATTATGCCCTGTAATCAATTCTGTGACCGTATGTTCAACCTGAACACGGGGATTCACTTCGAGGAAGTAAAAATCTCCATTGGCATCTCGCAAAAATTCGAAGGTTGCAAGCCCTTTGTAGCCGACCGATTCGGCTCCTTTGCAAACTAAGGAACCAATTTCGTTTCGCTTTTCAGGCGTAAGCCAAGGTCCTTCTTCCACCAGTTTCTGATGACGGCGTTGAATCGAACAAAATCGCTCACCAAAGTGAATCGCATTCACGCCATCTGCAAGAACTTGGAATTCAACGTGCTGTGCACCTTGGATGTACTTTTCAACAAAGACTCTATCGTCACCGAAGGCTGATTTGGCTCGAGATTGACAGAGTTTCAATGCACTTTCAAACTCACTCTCCTCTTCGACGATTTGCATACCGATTCCACCGCCACCAGCGGCAGCTTTGATGATGACTGGATAACCGATTTCATCGGCGAGAGCAGAAGCAACTGAAGCCTCTGAGATGGGTTCAGATGAGCCTTTTGCTGTGGGAAGACCTGCTGCTTCCATGGCCGCTCTCGCCTCAATTTTGTCACCAAGGAGCGTGATGACATCAGCGCTTGGGCCGATGAATGTGATACCTTCTTCCTCAAGTCTTTTCACAAAACCTGCATTTTCAGCGAGAAATCCATAGCCTGGATGGACTGCATCACAACCCATGTCTTTGGCTGCTTGGACAACTGCTTCGATGTCAAGATAAGCATCCAATGGATTGATCACATCTCGAAACGTTGCATCATCGGCTAACTGAACGGGAAGGGACAAGCGGTCTTCCTTGCCGTAAATTATAGCAGCTTCAATTCCCATATCTCGCAAGGTTCGCATAATTCGGAGAGCAATTTCACCACGATTGGCAATCAACACTTTCTTGAAACCCATAGTAATTGGGAAATCAAGGCATCCTATGAGCAAAGCGGTCGTGAGTGTTGCTTGTTTCAAATTGATTAATAATTATTTATTTTCATAAATTGGAATCTCATCCCTGTCACTGAGGCCATCAATGGCAACCGTTTATCACCGAAATTTTCAGTGATTATGATTACACTTGACAATGTCCACAGTAATCCAATCGACGGCCACTCAATCTTGTATGTGTGATGATACCTTCGCACCAATGGCAATTCAATCCATCTCGGGTGAAGACATAATGTCGCGCTTGGCGGCGAGACATACCCTGTTCTCGTAAGAGATCGTAGAGACCTTTGTCAACCGTTACTCCTCTTTGTTTGTACGCAATTTGTGTCGTAAAAATGGCTGACTCTGCTAATTGGTTCTGCTCCTCTGAGTTTAAAGAATTGAGTTTTCGCGTCGGATGAAGACCTGAATTGAACAAGATTTCACTTCGGAGATAATTTCCGACTCCTGCAAGAAAAGATTGGTCAAGAAGCAGGTGACACAATTGCCTACCTCCAAATTTTTGGTTTTGAATTTGCTCAAGAACAGGCCCGAATTCGATTTCTTCATCGGCAACATCAGGACCAAGTCGAGCGATATAGGGGTGCTGTTCAACCTCCCATGGTTCGAGAAGTTCGATGTCCGTAGCAGACCAAAGACACGCAATGTGGGTTTCAGTTTCGAACTTAATGCGCAAGGATCGATTCGTCTTGCGCTCTTTACTGGTCTTTTTTTGAACGGTCCAGCGCCCATAAAGTTGGTTATGACTGTACAAAACATCATCTCCAACATGAATTAGCATCGCTTTCGATCGAGCTTTGACTCGAAGGACTTCCTTGCCAAGAAATCGATGTTCTTGACCACGAATCGTAGCATATGGGCATTCTACATGCGTGATAACCTTCCCTTCAAGAGCTCGGCGAATCGTGTTCGCCGCCCGATGAATTTCTGGTCCTTCAGGCATGGACGTAGGTCTGGCCACAGGTGTTTAAACAGGTGTTTGGATATTACACATTATGCGCAGACGTTGGACAGAGGAACGCCGCATGCAACGAGAACATGCTGAATGGATTGTTGGATATTTGAGAGTACATGGGCCGATGACAACCAGGGCAATCATCGAAGCATTGTCTTTGGAGGGCAGACCCATCGAAGCTCACATCTTATCACGAGCTTTGCGGAAATCACCGTTCGTTTCGTGTGTTGACAAAGTCATTGTCGATGGCCAACAGCAATCAGTATGGGCCTTCCAGATTGACGGAAATTGATCAGTAAACATCACGTAAGTACCGCTTTTGTTCCTTCATCATGGTCTTCTCAATGAAGTGCGTTGCATCAGCCTCGGACATTCCACCATGCTCCATCGCAATCTCAATCAGGGCTCTATGGACGTCTTTTGCCATGTACTGCTTATCACCACAGATGTAGAAGTAGGCACCGTTTTCGAACCATTCCCATACTTCTGCACCATGTTCCTTCAATCGATGCTGAACGTATATTTTCTCTTCTTGATCTCTTGACCAAGCCGTAGTGAATCTGAAAAGGTCTCCACCATCGAGCCAACCTTCAATTTCATCTTTGTAATAGTACTCTGTCTTTTCAGACTGATCTCCGAAGAAGAGCCAATTTCGGCCAGGCGCTTTGTCATGTACTCGTTGTTCCATAAACGCTCGGAATGGAGCAATACCTGTTCCCGGACCTACCATGATGATGTCTGTCTCTGGATCCTCGGGGAGAATGAAGGACTTGGTTGGAGACATGAAGACTCCAACATCAGTCTCGTTGACAACGACCTCATCCGCCATGTACTGAGTGCAAAGACCACCTCGCTGACGGTCATGATAATTGAATCGAACAATTCCAACTGTTAACTCAACGAAGCCTGGATGTGCGTCGTGTGAAGATGCAATCGAATAGAGCCGGGGTTTGAGACGGTCGGCCAACTCAAGGAATTCTTCGGGCGAGTACTTGACGTTGAATTCACGCATGATGTCAACATAATCACGAGTCCACAGGTAATCTTCAATCGCTTTCGCATCAGCAACAATCGCTTTGACCTTTGAAGCTGGATCATCTGAAGGAAGGCTCGAGTTCAATCCCGGAGGTAAATCGCCCTCAGCTGAACTCGACCAAATCATGTTGTCTCGGCTACGCTTAACAATGCTCATTGAGATTGACATGCCGGAGGACACAATCTTGTCGGTGAGTGATTGGACAAACTTCTTGTTCGCCATGTGAACCTCGTAGTCTTTCTTTAATGCTGAATAAAGATCCTTTTGACCCTTGTGAGATTCAACAGACTGGTCTCGATCCCATCCTTGAATCTCGATAAGTTCCTCGACGATGTGTGGCGGGTTTTCAGGCAAGACTCCTAAAGCATCTCCAACTTTGTAATCGAGACCCGAATCGCCCAAAGCGAAGACAATATGGCGAGTTTCTTTTCGAGAACCTTCTCCATTGAGGACGTAGTTTTCTGTGATTTTGGAATTGTAAGGGTTTTTTGCGGACCAGTTACTCATGAGAACACCTCATCTATCGCGACGTTTTTTTCCAACTGAGGGCTACTTATCATCATTCTCTAACGCCCATAGTCTTGCGACATAGGGTTGAAAGAGTGGTTTGAAGAGGGAAGTCCATGACCCACGAGGTGAGGATGCTTGGTACTGGGAATGCTTTCTTGCCTCACCTTCGTTATCATTCATTCCTTGTTTTTGATGGGAAGCACATCATCGATGCCCCTCCCACAGCTTTGCTAAGTTTGCGACGAGCAGGTATTTCTCCTGCAGATATCGAAACGATTTTTATCACGCATCTTCATGGTGACCACGTATTCGGCCTTCCGTTTCTCCTTCTTGAGAAGAAATACATTTCAGATCGTGAGGGGTCACATCCCCTCACAATTGTTGGTTCAAGCGGGGTTCGAGAACGTCTTCGTCAACTTTGCAGTCTTGCATTTCCAGGTAGTCTTGATGATGCCCTTGATAACGTTCGATTTGTTGAGACCCAATCAGGAACAATTGATGGGTGGAATTGGGAACGTTTTCGAGTCCATCATGATGACGCAGTTGATCCCTTCGGATATCGCTTCCAGCATGACGATGGCTGCTCATTCGTACACTCAGGGGATTCAGGGCCATGTGAGAATTTAGAACAGGCAATTTCAAGATCTCAAATTGCAGTCGTTGAGATGGGCTTTCCACAGTGGGTACCATCAGATCATCATCATAAACCAGATGATATTCAAGCATTAGCGGAACGACAACCGGATGTTCAACTTCTCATCACCCACACGTTTGTGGATTCGAAAAATTCTGAGTTCGAACCGGTATTGGCAAATTCAATTCCAGAACATCCTGACAATGTCCATCATCTCGAAGATGGTGACACTTGGATTTTCCAGAATTCGGAATGGGTTCCTATCAAAAACTGAGATATTTTTTGTTCAATAATAAGGGATTTTCCTGAAACCATTGTACTGAAAATAAATCGTATTTTATGTCATAATAAAGGGCTTCAATTTTTTTCGACGGACATCCTTATGAGGGGGACTCGGACTCAGGGAAACTATCCCGTTGCGGGGGGTTAACCTCCCAAACGAGGGGTATATAATGGAGGTCAAAAAATGAAGAAAAACATCTTCGATACTTTGCTCTCCAAACAGAGTTTATTCACGAACAAAGAAATCCTTCATCACAGCCATCGACCAGCGGTGATGCCTCACAGAGAAAAAGAGATTGAACGAATTGCATTCAATCTTGTTGAAGCACTCAACGGACAAATTCCTTCAAACATGATTTTGTACGGTGTAACCGGTGCAGGAAAGACAGCAGTTACGCTCCATGTCACCAACCTGCTCCAAGAAAAAGGTCAACAAATGAATCGAGACATTACTCCGGTCATTGTAAATTGCCGTCAAATTGACACACAATATCGCGTCCTATCTCACATTGGAAACAGCCTTCTCGAGGCTCATGAAATCGATGAGATTCCTTTCACTGGTTGGCCAACCGACCGGGTCTTTAAGGAACTCGTTCGGCGTATGGACTCAAGAAAAGGAGTCTACGTGATTGTTCTAGACGAAATCGACCATCTCGTTCGCAAAGCAGGAGATGACCTTCTCTACAACCTCACCAACCTCAATTCCTTCCTTGACGAGGCACGTGCCTGTGTTATCGGTATCTCGAATGATCTCAAATTTACGGAATTCCTAGACCCTCGAGTTCGATCTCGTCTTGGTCAACAAGACATCCTCTTTTCACCATATGATGCTGAGCAACTCAAAGATATCCTTCGACAACGTTCGGAACAATCCATCGCACCCGAGGTGGTTTCTGAGGGTGTTATTGCACTCTGTTCAGCGTTCGCTGCTCAAGAACATGGCGATGCGCGATGTGCATTGGATTTGCTCCGTGTTTCGACAGAAAAAGCTGAACAACTCGGTGACAAGAAAGTCGGTCAACATCACGTCCGAATGGCTCAACATCAAATCGAGGCTGATCAAATTGAACCAGTCATCGCTGGCCTACCTACACAACAGAAACTTGTACTCGCTGCTGTGTTAATTAACGAACGAAATGGTCTGAAGAACATTCAGACTGGACAACTGTACGATGTTTACGATCAGGCTTGCTCTTACCTGAACCTACCATCATTGACGCAACGTCGAATCTCAGGCATCATAGCAAACCTCGACATGCTTGGCCTGATCACCGCTCGAACTCGAAGCCGTGGTCGCTACGGTCGCTCAAAGGAAATCAATTCGTGCATTCCAAGTAACGTTGAAACGCAAGAAATCATGATGAATGCGGACGAAAATATGCGAACTGTGTTCAACAATCGCTACCGTCAACAACGCCCGCTTTGATTCGTTGTTCTTATATGGCAAATGGAGGTCGGCAAGTCCATGAGCAGTGAAGAAAAAGCAGAGTCTGGCGGATTGGCAGGCATCTTCATCAACCCTTCAACAACCCTCTCCAAGTGGTATCTCGCCATTGGAACATGGGGTCTCGTGCTTGCCGTTCTCAACATGATGGGGCAAATTCATCCTACATATCGAGTGTCGTGGGGAGGACTCCTCACTTTCGAAACACTTGCTGACGCATTTGGAAACAAGGATGATGCTCCTGCCTTTGTTCCAGGAGATGGCGTATTTATTGCAGCATGTCTCGCTCTTGTCGGACTCGGTCTTCGATCAATCAACACAAAAGTCGAGGGTGGTCTTGCTGGATTTTTAACTTCAATTTTCGTCAATGATACTTGGCCAGCCTTGGTTGGTTCAGAAGGTGGTTTAATGCGAGCCGTTGCAGCCTGGTGTCTTCTCCTTGGTTTTGGATTTTACATCGGATACAGTGTCTTGTACATGACTTGGATTGATCTTGGTGTTTACTCAGTTTCAATCACGCTGGTAGCATTTGGTTTTGCGCTCAACGCTGCAAGCCGAGCACCACCAGGTGACGAGACAGTCATGTGATCAACCAAACAACCGTTTGTGACCGTTTCGCGCGAACAATGCATCAATGCAGCCGAGAAGAAGGCCTTGCCATAATGCAATCGACCAGCGAAGCACTAGAATTCGGACTGAAATGACGAGAAAGAGGCTGCTCTTGCCATTTGTTTTCCTTATGCTTCGAGCAATTACACCTAAGGGGCCTCGCCAAAACATCAATTCGACCAGAACACCAAGCATCAATCCACCAATGGCCAACTGGGTTTGCCACATCTCTTGCAATGGCCTTTCACTTGAAAACTCCATAATGAGTGGAAGTAAACTCAGAAGCATTAACGCTGTAATTGGGAAAATAGACAGCGCAACACCTGCACCTCCAATAAAGTCAAACCCAGGACCTTTACGTTGACGTGAGGGATAGTGTCGAACAATCCGAACGTGTGCACGTGCATCGCGTCTTCGTTTGTGTAAGAAACGACGGACTCCAATCTCGGGAACATGCGATACAAGTGCGTCTGGGGCGTAAACAATACTTCCGCCTGCATTCAATAAACGCAAACTCACTTCCATGTCTTCTGCATGATACCAATTCGGATCAAAACCTCCAACATCGAGCAGTGATTGACGGTGAAACATCGAGCAAGGACCATTTGCGAGTGATGTTCGCCTCGGACGACTACGGTATTTTGAGGCGATTTCGACCGCACGAAACCGGCTCACTAAATCTGTATGTGTTTGGAAAATGGTCCGTCCAGTTACAGCAACAATCTTCTCTTCACCAACAGGAGTATTTGCTACCAACAACTGTTCAATCCAATCTGGCTCAGGTCGGACATCGATGTCGGTGATAGCTACCCACTCACCTTGAGCTTGATTTAAGGCAGCCATTCGACCTGCTGACAATCCGATCGCGTCTTGATGGAGAATTGAAATCTGAACATCGGATTCATCATTGGATTGCTTCCACTGATTCATCAAATCTCCAGTTGAATCTGTTGATCCATCGTTCACTGCAATGATTTCCAGTGGCCGGTGCGTTTGTGCATGTATTGCATCAAGACAATCGTTGACCCAATGTGCACCGTTACGTGCACACACTGTTACCGTCACGAGAGGATTTTCACTCATTGTTCTGCCTCAAAATGAACAAGTAAGTTTCTTGCACGATGCTTGGCTTCCAAATCCAATATGCGCATAACAACGCCTTGTCGGGGTTGTCCGTAAACGATGATTGTTCCAAGCGGTGCAGTTGCAAGAACAAACATTGGAGCGAGATCTTCCTCACCATCAACTTCGATCAGAACTGCTTCATCTTGTTTTAATGACCAACGAACAACATCCAATAGCGCGGGCGTTAACTGGCCTGGAGGATTGACAACACTGTTTCGAAGCGGAAAAGAGTCCCCTGGTACAAGCAACGAGGCATCAAGTGCTTGTCGTTTCGTTTGTCCATCAACGAAGGCGATATCTGGAAGGACACCCATGTCCATCAGCCCTTTGACCGTGACATCTCCAACCGCAACGATAGCTCCATGATTGTCGGGCAATGCCTCCAACATCGCAGAAAGTGCAACTTCTGGAGCATCCTCAGGACCTTCAAACAATTCACCCATCGGTGTTTTGAATTCATCATCAAGCACTGCAGGCATGTGCAAAACTTTCCCTTCATACGACGGTGGAATCCAAGGGTGGCCTTCCCGATCGATAAGACCTAGTCGAATTCGACTGGATGATAAAATACCTCCAAGTTCGTCGTTCAGGTGAGGTGCTTCTAGAATCGAGAGTGGTGGTAGTCCGTTTTCATATCGGCGCTCATTGATTTGATGACATCGAGGAATGGTTTCGATGGTTGCCACAATACTGTCAGCCGTTCGGTGCGTTGGTGCCGGCCCATGTGGATCATCAAGGACGTAAATTTCGTACCGCAGATGAGCTGCTTCACTCAGCCAATTCAACAGAGATTCCATCCGATCATCAAGGGACTGGACCCAATTTCCTTTTGCTTGGGCCATTTCATCATTGACGACATGAACTTCGATGAAATCCGCTTGACGCAATGCTGTTTGAATCAGTAATTGATGCCCTGAATGAAATCGATCGAACGTCCCACCGATAAGACATCGACGGAAAGAACGGCCCTCTTCCATGAAGTTCGCTGAAACATCAAGCCTTTGATGACATCGCTTCATTTTGGGAAGAAAAGGCGAAAAGCTGTGCCCTGATACCTAACGGCCTTGTTCATCGTTTCCTCGAAGGCCTGACCCTCGGTATCAGGGCGTACTGTAGAGCCGGTTGGTTGTCTCGATTTCATCCCGAAGTCGATCGAGGACCCATAGTCCAGCCCGGGTTTCCGCTTTTGCACCGGAATTCACTCCCCGAAGGGTCCTCCCAGTCTTCGATAGCGGACCGCATCGTTGGTATCAGACGTCATTGCAATTTCACAGTAGCTCAGGCTGATGTTGCACGTACGGCAACCTGCGCTCAAAGAGGTTGCATTTCAATACATCGGCTTTCATAACATTCGTTGCAACATCGCCCGACCAATCAAAAGTTTAGCGATTTCATGGTGACCATTGAGAAGTTCTTCCATGGAAAAATCAGGCCATTTCTCGACATCACATGCCAACCAACCGACCAACGGATGGATTCTTCCATTGTGTACTGCCCCATCATGTTCCAAGCGTTGAACCATATCATGAACGTCCATGAGTGCAGCAGTCCCTGGTCCTTCTGGAACCATCAACAGATTCAGTTTCAAATTTGGATATTCAACATATCCCGGATGCTGGCGAGGGTGACCAGGCAACCCGAGTTTCTCTCCTTTTGGTCTGAAAATCAGACCCGGCCAATTCTTTGGGTGATGAGCCAACCATTCTCGCCCACCTGCGGTTGAGAGTTGTGCATCAAGCCAATCCAAGGCCCATGTCGACCACCAATGTTCAGGTAGAATGTTGATGCATGTACGCATCACATCCAACGAGATTGGGGCTCCCTTTTCGAGTAAATCGATAGCCTGGGACCATGTCCGCAAGATGGAACCTCGTGGATGAACTTGGGAACCTCGAAGGAAGCGTTGCAACAATTCATCATTTGTTTCGAAGGAATACGTCGTTGCATCGAACAGGGCACTCAATACTTGCTCTTCGTTGTAAGGAGCATCCAGCCAAGTGGTTGCAGCTTTGGGAAGTATAGTATCAAGTTCACGGCGATGTGTTCTACCTAGTAGGAGAAGAACATGAGCAGCCATTGCTTTGTAAGCATCAACGTCAAGAAGAGAGACAATGTCAACCAATAGAGATGAATCCGATTCAACGGAATTGATCACTTGACGCACAGCTTGTTCTCCCCAAGTCGTATCTGTCTGAGTCATGGCTTGAACCAAAGAAATGGTATCCAAATCGCCAACTGAAACAAGATCGACCCATCCATGTGGAATCGCATTGGCGATTCGCCTCCATCGAGAAGGACGTTCCGATTCAGGGCTTGCAATCCATGCAGCAAGTGGTTCTTCACGTTCAACCGAGTTCGCAAAATCAGAATCGCCTCGTGGAAACATACGCATTGCTTTTCGAATGTGTTGACGCGAAGAAATCAGTTCCGTATTTTGACTGGAGAGTTTCGACTCATCCATTCCACCCGAATGGAACCAATTGAGAAGTTCGTCTGCATTTGCAGGTATACCTTCGCGTGTGGACTCAGGTTCTGAGCGAGAAGTGGTGCGTTTCAGTTGAATACGAAAATCATAGGATTCTTGGGGACGATAGGAGATTGTAGCCAATTGATCTGTTGGCAGTACAAGTGCTGTTTTTCCAGAGAATTCCTTTGCCTCACCACGAGAGGTGATGAGGACTCGACATCGCCCAGAAGCCAACAAACGTTCCATTAGTGCAGCATCATCAAGTTCGGCCCATGGCCATTCGACAACCATGTCGAACGACGTCGATTCAAGCATCCATTCAACGATGCACGTTGCACCATGCTGAGAAATTCCCTCCAACAAAACAACATCGATGGCGTTTGAATGTTCTTTCCACGTACGCTCACCAAAATCGGCCAACAAGGCACGACGAAGATTAAGATGCGGTTGCTTCCCACGTCCTGACAACAACCATCGAGTCAAGGAACGAAGACGAGTTTTTCTTTTGGCGGCTGAAAGTCGAGGGTGACGCTTCCTCATCCAAGGACCAAGAATATCGATAGGAAGGGAACGGTGGCTGGAGAAGGACAACGATTCAGTCATCAATTGAGCATGATTACCGAGCGAAGATACGAGTAAATTCCGATCAACTGAAGAAGGTAGATGGGCATACAATCCATGTTCTGGACGAACGACAAATGATGTTCCAACCACGGGACCAATTGCGTGTTCACCAAGTTGCAGTTGTGATGGCCCCTCAGAATCTTGTGAATTCAGACGAATCCAAGTTCCGTTTGCAACGCCCCATGTCACAGATGAATCGAGCAAACGAAGGCGAAGAATACCAATTCGATCCGATTGCGTTGCAAATGCCGTCAGTGTACCCTCGACCGGTACGTTTGGCGCTGTTGAAGGTTCGAGCGAACCAAGTGAATACCACGGAATCGTGGACCCTCGTTGAACAGCCCAAAGCCCCCCTCCTTTTCCACTGGAGGAAAATTCGATATCCTGTTCCAGCAATTCGGATCTGCGAGGAAGCGAAATCAATCTCGAGGAAGGTTCTGAGAGCACACCGAGAACGACGCTTGACCGATCGTTGGAAAGAACTACAGCATTCATTCCATCCGGAATATTGCTTGCCTGTTGTCGTACTCGTTCGACCAAATCCGTTAGAAGATGATCTGCTCCCTTCGGCGTTAATCGATGAATTGCCCCACGTATCGATGTGCTATCATCACGTTGAACTTCGCCTAGTTCTCTTAACTGACGCATCGCGAGCGAAGCGTGGGGCATTGCAATTCCAAGCGCTTCTGAAGCTTGAGAAACCGTTCCACCACCGTCGAGGAGCCAATCGAGGATACGGCGTTGATACCTGCTACGAATTGTCTTCTTTGGCATTATGAGTCACTTTTGTTACGCTCTGAGGCCTATCCTTTTTATTTGTTACCTCTAAACCTCATATTTAGTTACATTTAGTTACAAGTTTCCATTGGAATTGTGAAGATTTACTTACATCTCTGCCTATGTCGTGTAAAAATTACACCTATTATAGTCAGTAATGGTAACAAACTCGTCGTTTGTTGGAGGAACGGTTATATGAGTGGCCTCGCTCCTACAGTATAGCGACATCGCCGATGAGCGAAAAGCGAAATTCAAAGGAGGACAAGAACATGAAAACTGTACGCATACGAGAAAAAATCAAGAAATTCCTAGGCGATCGACCGCGAAACACCGCAGAGATCCTAGAGCACATCAACAGCACTATGCGTCATGGTACAACAAGCCAACAGCTTGGAAATGTCCTCTCCAAAGACAAAGACATCGTCAAAGTCGGTTACATCAAGCGATCCGGTATTCTATCAGGCGGATACGACATCTGCGAGTGGGCTACTCGAATTTGGGTTGAGGACAACTGTCCTGGATGGAAAGAAGGAACTCCCATCATCATCGACCAAGATGGTAACATTACCATGGGCGATGACATGAAGAACTAAGCTGTTTCAACAGCCGAATCTTCTGATGAAGCGTCTTTGTATTGGATGGCACATGTGTTTCTCCCCATGAGGCCATTGAATGGACAGTAGCCGAAGGCTGATGTCAATACGCCCCACAATCCAATGATAAGGAAAATTAGTTCAAGTTGAATCGTTGCAAAAAAATCCAACAGAACAAGACTCGATCCAAACAACGCACGGGTTATTCTTTCAACACCCCCAACGTTCTTCATGGGAGAAAATTCTGGTTTTGAATGATAAAGACTTGTTCAGATTGAACAAGACAATACACTATTGTTCAGAAAAGCAATTTGTAATAAAATCACGTGACAGGCTAAAAAGTGAGTACACCACAACTAAACGGCACCGTGAGTCTGCCACCGAATAGCAACAGAGATTAAGCAGCCACTTTTGTATGTTTAACCAAAGTACGTTTATCACAAAGCAACTAAGGGGTGTGTGACTGAGTGCCAACCCGACATGAGTATAATTTTAACAAGGACTCATCAAACCTTTTCGCTTTTCTCGACACTTGCCATGACGTAGTGTCGAGTGCATCATAGATATGAACCATAAGATCCTTGTT
>JAYXXD010000031.1:0-17289 GCA_036019775.1 Thermoplasmatota archaeon | reverse complement strand
CAGAGGATCTACTTCGTTGCGACTACCTCGTCACGCTACCTACATGGGAAGGATATCCCATCACAAATCTCAGCCATGCTGTACATACACTGACCTACGAACTTCATCGCAATCGGGTCCTTTCTTCACAAGGTAAAGACAAAGCATTGCCAAATATCGTTCCAATCGAACGGTCCATCTCGCCAGAGCAACGTAAAGTTCTGCGTAAAGCGATTCAAGATATTGCCCAATTCCTACCCGGCGGTGATGAACGTCGAATCTCCTTTACACATTCGCTCACACGCGCATTACAACGGTCGGGACTTGAAACGGATCAAACAAACCGATTGATTGGAGGTTTCGTCGATGCATCAACAGCTCTTGAATTTGCAACGAAAAATAGTGAGTGGAAATCCACCCGGCGCCGGCGAGTCATCTTGGAAGAAGAATGATTATGCGTACCATGAGGCCCAGCTTTTCGGGGTTTCACGGACGTGCATAGCAACAAGTCTCAGTCGATTTCCATAGGCAGTCTGAATGTGTGGTTGCACTTGTTCGTATGCCCATTTTGCAAGATTTTCTGCAGTTGGAATGAAGGGTACGACAACAGTTCGATGTTCCGATGATAAACCGGACAATACGTTTCGAGCTTCCTCATCGCCTTCATACACAACGAATGCGTGATCTACGACATCATGAATGTGAACGGTTAGAATGTGACTGACATCACTAAAATCCATCAGCATTCCTTCTTCGCTTACACCTGTTGTGTCGACAATATCGCCTTCAATCTCAGCCTCAAATCGATAGCGATGTCCGTGGAAATGTCTGCATTTGCTCTTGTGATTCGGTACACGGTGGCCTGTATCGGTTTCGACATAACGTCGGATTCTTGTTGTCATTGTTTCACCTCAAATCGCATAGCAGCACTATTGATGCAATATCGCTCTCCACCATGTTTGCGTGGGCCATCGTTGAACACATGTCCTAGATGAGCATCGCACGAACCACATCGAACCTCAACGCGAGTCATGCCATGGGAAGTATCGATGATACGAGATATTCCAGCATCATGATGCTCGGTGTGAAAAGCCGGCCATCCACAACCGGAGTCAAATTTCATTTGATCTGTGAATAATTTGGTATCACAAACGATGCAATAGTAGTCGCCTGGACGGTATTCTTTGTTTAACGCACCAGTAAAAGGCCTCTCTGTGCCATTTTGCTGCGTTACATAGTACGAGATTTCAGATAAAGCAGCAATACGTTCATCAAGATTCATGTCCAGTTCCTCCCTTGTAATCCATTTCAACTCGGAGTGCGTGTTCCAACACAACATCCCACGGTTGTTGATATTCGATTGGGTCAATTCGACCAATTGCATGAAATGCAAGAATTCGTTCCACATCCGATCCACTTTTTCCTGAGCTTCGGCCCTGTTCATCAGGATTGTACGATGTAATCGTATTACGAAGAACTGTATCAAAATCGAACCCCAACTGCGGAGTTGTTTCCAATGCATCTGCGAGTATGGATGTCTTGTCACCGTGCAAATAGGGAAGGTCAAATTCGACCATTTCACTGTCCCAATTTCCAATTTTAAATGCGGATTGAAGGGCTTGGTAAAATTCAGGTCTGCAATCTGGGTAAATCGCATGATCCCCACTGTGAACTCCGAGTGCGAGAACGACATTCTGTTCAGTTCTCTTCGCTTCAGAGAGGGCAAAACCATACAAAATGGAAGCAAATATCGCATTTCGATTTGGAACAACAGTCTGTTTCATCTGGTCTTCTTCGTAGTGTCCCAAAGGAACGTCTCGACCAGCGGACGTTAACGCCGAATCGAACAGAGACATGGCAGGTGATAGGTCCACAATATGATGTTGAACATCAAGCCCTTTTCTTTGACACAGAGTAACGGTAGCGCATGCTCGTTCAATTTCTATCGAATGCTTTTGCCCGTAATGGTATGAAATGCATATTGCTCGATAATCCTGGGCGAGATAATGCATCAGGAGACATGTTGAATCCATGCCACCACTTAGTGCCATAACCACCGTTTTCATAGAATTCCCATCCATTTGTGCGTCTGCAGTGAGAGTCTCCAACCACGATGCTCTTTGACAATTTGTTCTGTATTCTGAAACAGTACGCCATTTTCTTCCACAGTGGCTGTATCAATGTAACATGGTTGAATGAAGTGGTGATCAAAGCCTGATTTCAAGTCATCATACATGTCCATCTCTTGTCCACAATACACGACTTTCAACTCATTTCCACTTCGTTGACGTATGATCGAATTTGGATAGACTTGATCCTTCGGAGAGATGCATATCCAATCAATCAATCCGTCAGGAATCTCGATTGTTCCATTGCTCTCGACCGATAGGTTGTACCCTCTACGTTTCAGTAAACGGTGCAATGGCCAGAGATTGTGCAACATGGGTTCACCTCCAGTGAATATTACACGTTTGCAGTCATATTGTAGAATGTCCCCAAGTATGTCAACCGCATTCATCGATTCGAAGGTATCAAAATCCGTATCGCACCAAGAACAACGTAGGTTACACGTACCAAATCTGACGAATACATGGGGGATGCCAGCGTGAAACCCCTCTCCTTGGACCGAGTGGAATATTTCGACAATTGGATATTCTTTCGAAAGATCTCTGACGTCATCTTTGAAATGCCTTTTGAAGCCAGCGCGTAAAGCATCACGGTCCATGATGCATCAACTCGAATTTTCGATGAGTTGCAACAGTTCGTTTCGTGCTTCCTGCTTTTCAAAGAAAACGCCACGCATCGCACTCGTGGTCATAATCGCATTTTGTTTCTTCACTCCACGACACCGCATGCAACCATGGGACGCTTGAATGATAACAGCAGCGCCAAGGGGGTTTAGGTGTTGAACTAAATCATTTGCAACATCATTTGTGATGCGCTCTTGGTTCTGCAAGCGAAGTGCATGGTGGTCGATTATTCGCGCTAGTTTCGAGATACCAACAATGCGGTCAACCGGAATGTAAGCAACGTGTGCTTTACCGCTGAATGGTTGCAGGTGATGTTCACAAGTTGAATGAAATTCAATATTGCTTAACAGAACAATACCATCGTAACCTTCAGCGTTAAATGTTGCTTGGAGCAAATCCTCAGCATTCGTTTTGTATCCTGCAAATACTTCGTCCCAGGAGTCTATGACTCGCTTTGGTGTATCCAATAAACCTTCTCGTTTCGGATCTGACTCGAGGTATTCGAGTAGAGTGTAAACTGCATCTTGAGCTTCATTTCTTGTAACCATCATCATCTCCTCCAATACGCCCGTGTCGCATGTCAATGCTGTCCAATTGGTCCAATAACTTCCGACATGCTGAGCGGATAGCATCTGCAACACTGATGAATTTCTTGTCATCTCCAACGTGTTGTTTTATGTCGCTCAGCAATTCATTTGGCATGTCCAAACTTATCTTGGGCATACTATAGGCATATCCTGGTAATATTTTAAGAATACTATGACTTCGTAGTTATGATGTCTTCACGATGGAATTGTTTCGCAGCATATCGTACAGTCAATAGACAGATCAGTGAAGATACCAAAGTCCAAACGATGACGTGTTCAATGATAATTCGATTCAACAATAACTCTCGTAAACCGAGCAGAACATTGACGAAAGGTACTCCAAACCAAAACATTTCCACATCATCCAAATTAATGAATTGAGTAAGCAGAATTGGCATTATCATAGCCAATGTAATTGGCGTTAGCACTGAACCTGCTTCTTTAACGGATTTCGATCGCATCGCTAGAGCAAGATACAATGCGACAATCATCGTTCCATAGAATCCTACAGCCAATGTAAGCAACAGTATGGCGCCAATACTAAGTGATGGGACGTCGATAAAATCACTCGCTAGATATGCAATTCCAAACAACAATCCAGTGATTTGTAATGCAACACCAACAGCAGTAATCGATACGACAGCGAGCCATTTGCCAAGCAATAGTTCAGTTCTGGTTAATGGCAAACTCAGCAGTGATTCGAGTGTTCCACGTTCACGTTCTCCGACTGTCATGTCAATAGAAGGTTGCACTGCAGCGCTCGCAGTCCATATAGCCAATACGAATGGGATGAAAAGTGACAAGAGCATACCAGCCTGTTCACCTTTTGTAGCAACATCTGCATCAGAAATTACTCCATCCCATCTTAATGGATTTAATGTTGAATCAGCATCAAGGCCTGCAGATTCTATTCGTTGAGTCGTCAGACCCTCTTCCCAGTCGATGAGAACATCCAAAAGACGGCTTCTTGCTTCATTGGACTGTTCTGATGTTGAAAGATGCAATATCGCATAATACCACGTATCATTTCGAAGTTCCAATCTTAGAATTGCATCGTATTCGAAATTGCGTAAATTCTCTGTATTGTTGTTAGGATCGGATAGCGTTGTAAGATTCTTGTCAAGAGGCATTATGGTTACATGTGCACTTTGATTTTCAATTATATCAATTAATGCTTGATCAATATCATCTGATTGTATCAAAACATCGACAATTTTTTGATCTAATTCTGCAGCCTCATTTTGCATAACAATTGGAAAAGCAATAAACAGCAATGGGAACAAAAGAAGTGGAATAAGCACGAGAGCAACGATTGTACGCCAATCTCTTACAAATTCAATAATCTCTTTTTTAGCAACGATAACAATCCGTTTTCGTCTACTCATCTTCATTCACCTCCATCTTGTTTGAAGGCGTGAATAATCGTCGCCAAAGAGTTGAAATTTTCGATGGTTCCTCCGTCTCTTCCATCCTTGGTCTTGCAGTTTCACTCGTCAAGGAAACATATGCCTCCTCCAGAGTTTCAGTACCAGTCACCTGAAGGAGTTCATCAGGTGTTCCATCGGCTTGTATGATGCCATTGTGAACAATGACAATTCTATCACACACCTGTTGAGCTTCAGCCAGATGGTGAGTTGAATAAATCACTGTACCTCCCTCATTTTTCAGTTTACGAACGAGTTGTCGTACTGTCCTAGCAGACGTAACATCAAGTCCACCGGTTGGTTCATCCAATAGGAGAATCTGAGGTCCATGAGCTAAAGCGCGTAGAAGTGCAGTTTTTTGCTTCATGCCTCGGGAGAATCCTTCGGTGTAGCGGTGTAGTGATTGCTCGATATCCAATAATTTCGCAAATCTGTACGTCCTTTCCCACGCCAACTGATCATCGATTCCATGCAGCCTACTGTGATATCGAATGTTTTCCCATGCAGTTAGTTTAGAGTAGAGTCCAGTTGATTCTGGGACAACGCCCAATACTGAACGCATTTCAGTAACTGGCCGATTGTTATCAAGTTCGACCGATCCCTCAGTCGGCCGATAGACTCCTGACATCAAGCGAAGTAATGTTGTCTTGCCTGCTCCATTGCCACCAACAAGGCCAACAATGGAATTTTTGTGAATTTCGAGGTTAACCCGTTCAATCGCATGTACATCTCCGAACGATTTCCTAACGTTATTCAGACTTAGTAGTGGTTCCATTTGGAACACACTCAAGATGCACGGCCGCTCTCTACCGCAAAGTCAAGACCCGGATGCTTTTCCTCAAGGCGCTTTGCTCGATCAAGTGTGTTTCTCAATTCTTGTTGTATTTCTTTTTGCGAAACACCCATTTCAACCAATGTAGCTATGAGTTCAAACGCACCTTGAATTGCGCCAGCATCCAGAAAAGCTTCATTGCTTATTTTCCCATTATGACGTAACGTTTCCAATTGCTGGGAAAGATATTCAGATTCCTTACGAACTCGTGGCCCAGCGATATGCGGCAAGGCCATTATTTGGTCAATGCAACTCCTCATCAAACCAATCAAGTCGAGGATGATTATGAGCATTCTGCTTTTGGTATCTCATCGTTGTTTGAGTTCGACCAAAATTCCACCCGTACTTTTTGGATGAATAAAAGCAATAATGGAATCATGAGCTCCTTTTCTAGGAGTTGTATCAATCATTGCTATTCCATTTGACATTAAGTGAGTAATCATCGTTTCTAAATCATCAACTGCTAAACAGAGTTGCTGTATACCAGGACCTCTTTTTTCCAGGAATCGGCCAATGGGCGTGTCAGGACCTGTTGCTTCTAAAATTTCAATATTGGTTGTATCGTCTTTTTGAGAATCAAGAGGAAAGAAGCGCGTGATTACACCTTGTTCCTCAACAACTTCGTCTTCGCCCTGGGTTACGAGGCCAAGCAATCTCCAAAATCGACTACCCTCTTCCAGACTATTTGCAGCTATCCCTATATGATCGATAGTAATATTTTGTTTCATACAATCACCTAAAACCCACTGGGAGCTGAATAGGTCCCGAAAACATTCTTCATCGCATGCATCATTTCACCCAATGTTGCTTCTGCACGAACAGCCTCCAGTATAATTGGAAACAAATTTTCTCCAGATTCAGACACTTGAGTGATGGTTGTCAAGATTTGATCAACTTTTGAATTATCTCGACTGTTCCTCAGTTCTTGCAATCTTTTGCATTGGTGCTCTGCTACTTCTGGGTCTAATTTCATTGGTTTAATCTGAACTTCTTCTTCCATTGTCCCATGATTTACGCCTACAATTCGACGAGTTCCACGCTCAATTTCATTGAAATATCGGTATGCTGTTGTGTGAATTTCTTGTTGCTGATAACCTTGCTCTATCGCTTTTAACGCCCCACCCATTGATTCAATTTTCTCAATCTCTTCTCGAGATTTATCATAAATTTCATTTGTCAACGCTTCGATGTGATATGAACCTGCAAATGGATCGACTACGTCTGCAACTCCAGATTCTTCTGCGATGATTTGTTGGGTACGAAGAGCAATTGTTGCACTATCTTCGGTTGGAAGTCCCAACGCTTCGTCAAAACTATTGGTATGCAAGCTTTGTGTCCCTCCACACACTGCCGCCAATGCTTGAATTGTCACTCGACTGATGTTGTTGTATGGTTGCTGAGCAGTTAACGAAACTCCTGCAACTTGTGTATGAAATCTGAGTTGAGTTGAACGTGGATGCGATGGTGAATAGCGCTCAAGCATCAAATCGTGCCATAACCGTCGCGCAGCACGGAATTTAGAAACCTCTTCCAAAAAATCATTATGGCAATTGAAAAAGAAGGATAAGCGAGGTGCGAAGGTGTCAACGTCAAGACCTTTTTGAATAGCGGAGTCGACATAAGAAAGTGCATTCGATAGCGTGAAGGCTAATTCCTGGACTGCTGTAGAGCCAGCTTCTCGAATGTGATAACCGGAGATGGAGATAGTATTCCATTTTGGAATATGCTGCGAGCAATGTTCAAAGATATCTGTAATTAATCTCAACGAATGATCTGGTGGAAACACATAGGTGCCCCTCGCAATGTATTCTTTGAGAATATCGTTTTGAATTGTTCCAGATATCTCTTCGCTTGAAACGCCATTTTCTTCAGCAACAATACAGTACATTGCAAGTAGAATCATTGCAGGAGCATTGATGGTCATAGAAGTCGAAACTTTGTCAAGCGGAATATCATCGAATAGGTCACGCATGTCTTGCAAGCATGAGATGGATACGCCCACCTTGCCAACTTCTCCTTCGCTCAATGGATCATCTGCATCTAGACCAAGTTGAGTTGGTAAGTCAAAAGCTACAGAAAGCCCTTTTTGCCCCCGTTCAAGAAGCAACTTAAATCGTTCATTTGTCTCTTTTGCAGATGAAAAACCAGCATATTGACGCATAGTCCATAGGCGAGTTCGATACATATTTTCATGAATTCCACGAGTGTATGGTGGTAAACCAGGTTGTTCCACTGAATCGTTTGGCACATAATATGCTGGAATCGGCAGTCCACCGAGCGTCTCCCATGTTGATTTTCTCAACCCGACCATGATTTATCCAAGGAAAGGCGACTCATGAAGCCTCGCATTTCAGTGATTGTGGCCGCCAGGACCGTGAGCATGACCATGAGCAATCTCTTCTTCTGTTGCTGCTCGCACATCGACAACTTCGACACTAAATTGGAGAGTCTCTCCAGCAAGTTTGTGATTGAAGTCAACTGTGACAGTATCTCCTTCTACAGAGACAACATTGAACGGGCCTACATCAGACATAAGCGTCATACCTGGCTCTGGAGTTATGTCTCCGAACATCTCTGATGGAATTTGCTGTATTGCTTCTGGAATTCTTTCACCATAAGCCCGTTCTGGCTCTAAAGTGAACGTTCTACGCTCACCTCTCTCAGCACCCAAAAGCTCATCTTCAAATCCTGGAATCATTTGTTTGTGACCAACAAGAAATGTGAGTGGATCACGCCCCTCACTGCTGTCGAAAACTTCACCACTTTCTGGTAGCGTACCTGTATAGTGTACTGAGGCGACTGCATCCTTCTCTACTTTTGTCATTCTATTATCTCCTAGTTGTTAGGGCTTTGACGAGGTCCCTTAATCGTTGGGCTATCTCTTCATTTATGATGAGTTGTTCTTCTTTCTCTGAAATAAATTCCAATGTTGCTTCGACACCAATTCGTTCGCCCTTTGCCCAAATCTGTCCAAGTAAATTCGAACGATGTTCATCAGCAACACGATCATCGTCAAGAATGTCCCGTGCAGCGTATTTGTAATCATTGTATTTTTGTCGATTAAGTTTCTTGACCTTTGGTTGACGTCCACCACCAGAATCATCGTGCCTTGATCTACGACGACGACTCTCTCTTTTCTTTGGGGTATTCGTGACAATTTGCTTGAATACATTCTTTGAGGAAATTTTTTCTTCAACGGTCGATTCGAAATCTGATTCAATAACGGTGTTCTCTTCTATGTGAACAGGTTCTTGCTTTTCAATAACATCTTCGACTATTGCTTGAGGTGCTGGAGTTGAAGCAGGAGTCTCTGGCTCTAGAATGGATTCAGTCTTTTTTACTGACTCTTGAGATTGTTTTCGTAATTCAGCTAAACGATCTGCTCGAGATACTTGTTGAACTGCTTGATTGTCTGCTTTTGCATTCAGCGTATTCGCATTGATGGCAGGTTGCTGTGTCATTGGTGCGGTTGGAGAGGATTGTGCTCCGAGTTTTTTCCTTGCTTCTTCTTGCTTTTTTCGGAAATCATCTGCATCAATATTTGGCCGAGAATCGTTACGACCTTGTCCACTTGTGCTCGGTGCATTGTTTTGACTTCGTTCGTTTCGCTTTTTCTGGCGAACTTGATTCGCATTTGCAGCAAATGGATTGAATGGCTCATCCGGTTTTCTGCGTCGGTCTCGAATTCTAAATCCCCCAATAAGTAAATCTCTAAGCCGACTTGTTAAAAACAATCCGCTGCTAATTCCTAACTCCAGTTAACAATTGTATCGTCTGTTCGCATGTACTGATCAATACCGCTCGTCTCAAAAGGAGTTTTCCGACCAGCTTTCAGTTCGATGTAACCAAGAAGTCCTATCATTGTTCCATTATCTATACAGTACATCCGAGGAGGGGCATGAGATGTCGAATCTCTATCTTGAGCCATTAGGGAAGACATTTCTCGCAATCGATTATTGCAGGCTACGCCACCACCAAGAAGAACTTCTGATTTACCACTGTGGGCTAAAGCGCGTTCAGCTACCTCGATACATGCGGCAAAAGCGTGTTCTTGCAACGACCAACAAACAGCTCCTAGAGAATTGCCTTTCTCAATGAGTCTTTGCGCTGCGGTTAGTATCCCTGAAAAAGCAAGATCCATGCCACGCACTGGGTAAGGCAATTCTAGACCATCAAGTGTAGCATTTGGATTGGCATCGATGTATTCCTTTGCAAGTTTTTCAATCACTGGGCCGCCGGGAAAAGGAATGCCTTGCTGTCTCGCAAATTTATCGAGCATATTACCGATACCAATGTCAAGTGTTTCACCAAGTACACGATATTTGCCTTGCAATTTAGCAATAACTTGTGTGTTTCCACCACTTACATAGAGTAAAACTGGGTCATCACAATCGCACTGCTGGCGTCCAATCTCGATGTGCGCAACGCAATGATTGACGCCGATGAGAGGTACATCGAGTTTGCTTGCAAGGGTTCGGGCGACGGATGCACCTATACGTAAGCATGGGCCAAGCCCTGGTCCTTGTGAATAAGCGATAGCACCAATATCATGCGATGAAAGGTTTTGTGATTCTAGAACTTGTGTAAAAAGTTCTCCTGCATAATCACGATGATGGTCTGCTGCTTCTCGAGGGTGAATCCCTCCCTCAAGTGGTTTGATTGTATCGCCTACGGAGGGATAAGGTATGCCATCTGGATCCACAAGGCCAAATGAGAACGTATGCGCTGTCGATTCAATTCCTATCGTCCATTTAGCTTCGTGCATGGACAACCCTGTATGCGATTGTTCTTCAACTCTCACCTCTTCCCCTGAACATGCGAACCGTTTACCACAATATTGGTTCGCTGCAGACTATGGATGATTTAAATTCTAAAATTAATTGTAAATCAATTATTGTAAATGGCAATCTCATTGAATCAATTGGAGAATCAATAGAAGAATATCGCTCATCGGATGCTAAATTCATTGATGTAGAGGGTAGAGCAATCATCCCTGGTTTTATTGATACACATAACCATTTGATTTGGGCCGGTGACCGTTTTAATGAGCACAATTTACGCATGCAAGGAAAATCCTACACAGATATTGCCAACATGGGCGGGGGAATAATGCAGACTGTATCTTCAACAAGAAAGAGTACAAATGAAGAGTTGTATGCTATTGGAAAAAAGCGTCTTGAGGAATCACTTCGAAATGGAACTACCTTTCTTGAAGCAAAATCGGGTTATGGTCTGTCAACAACACAAGAACTTCGTCTTTTGGAGATTGTCGATCGACTCAAAGGAGAAAGTAATCTTCCTTCAATTCACTCAACATGGATGGGTGCTCATGCTGTGACTCCAGAACACAACTATGCTACATATACGGAAGAAATTCTTTCCGAACAATTACCAGCAGTTATTGAATCAAAGTTTGCAGAATCCGCAGACGTTTTTTGTGAACCGGGTTGGTTTTCTGTAGAACAGTCGGAAGACATTCTGCTCTCATCTAGAAAGGGCGGTCTCGACTTGCGTATGCACATCGACGAATTTGTTGATGGCGGCGGTGGAGAACTTGCAGCCGATTTGAAAGTAAGAACTGCAGATCATGCTCATCATACTCCGTTGGAGTCAAGAATTGCAATGAGAGATGCAGGTGTTTTGACCGGATTTCTACCCGGAACCCCATATTGCAATGGTGATGAATGGCCTGATTTCGAATTGGCACAGGAACATTCGATACCATTTACATTTGCTACAGATTTCAATCCTAATTGTTACATCAACAGCATACCCTTCATTGGCTCTTTAGCTGTACAACGTAACGGAATGTCACCTTTCGATGCATTGTATTCTGTAACCAGGCAAGCTGCCATTTCTACTCCTCGCTCAGATGGAATCGATCATGGTGTCCTAAAGAAAGGCGCAATTGCGAATTTCAATATATTGAAGAGTCGTCATTGGGAAAGTTGGTGTATGACTCCATCAAGCTCACCAGTACATTCAACCTGTCTAGAAGGCTCATATATTGAATTCTAATTATAACATAATGAAAACAAACATGTGACATAAATCAATCAAAAAATTATTAGGTGGAAATCATGGCTTGGTTGGAAACGGTCGTTTGTTCATCTCACAAAAAAGTGAATGCTCGATTTCTAAGAATTCTAAATGCACACCAAGAAATGAAGCGAAGGCAAAAAGGGTGTCTCTTAGCCTGGGCTGCTAAGTCTGTTGATGGACAACCACTCTTTCTTGTCCAGACGTTGTACAGTTCGAGAAATGACTTGAAAACTATTTCTCAAATTGTTCGTGATAAGCTAGATCCTGAACACGGTTCACTCGATTCCTTCATGAGTGGCCCTCCACTTGTGGGAATTTTCGAAGTTGATGAGAAACAATTCCTCGAACAATTCAGATTGACTGAAAATGAGTAGTACGTCATGTCGCATAATGGTAGTTATACGACAATTGAATGAAAACATACGATCTTAGAAACCAAATGAATATTAGAAATCGGCCTGCATACCCCGTTTTTCCTTGATTGGTGGACTTCAATAGTCAAAAAAACTTGATTTGGCGCCTCGAGTAGGGGGGTGAAAGGCAGATATTTGCATTTTATTGGCCAAAGAGTTCATACGGTTCCTATGAGTGAATTAAATCATGACATCAATTGAAGGTTTTTGCCTGAAATGCAAAACGTATGGTCCAATCAAAAATGGGAAGGAAATCAAAATGTCAAACGGTCGAACACGATTCGCAGGTATGTGTTCACAAGCTGGCTGCAGTGGAAAAATTTCGAAAATCATTTCCTAACGAAAATCTTGATACACCGATGTGAATAAATACGCGTCTATGGTGGAGCAACTACCTAGGGCTCGTGGTCTAGGGGTTATGACGTTGCCTTGACATGGCAAAGATCGAGAGTTCGATTCTCTCCGAGCCCACCATTGAAATTTCTTTTTTATTCGATGAGAATGATTCTTATTTTGAATAATTTTCAAAAAATTATTATTCATGTATCAATTCAACATCAGTTAGGGGTTGCTCACTTTCTCGAACAGCTTCTTCATCATCATTTAGATCAGAGAAATCAGTATTGCCACCTTTCCATGTCTGAATTTCATTTGTTTCATCAAAGGATTCTGTTACCAATTTCGAATTGGATGATAGAGAATACGCGGAAGGATCGACTTCTCGATTTTGCACCCGTTCTTCTGGAGAGGGGGCTTTTCTTTCTTCCATTGGAACTGCTGAATGGAATAGGCCACATTCAGGACACTTGAATGTGCCATGTGGTTCAAGAGTACCGCATGAGGGGCACCGAACGGCAGAAAGAAGTCCAAACAGTGGGTCGTTGTTCAATTTCATTCCTCTGGAATAAACATCTCATCTTGATATCCGACGATTTCATCACCTGTTTCATCTTCTTCAATGACAACTGTTCCTTCTTCATCGTCGAATTCGATAATTGTGCCATAGTAATCCTCGCCATCGATTTCGAGACCGACATAGGAGCCAATATCAAATTCGTCTTCTCCATCTTCATCGGTAGGTTCGCCATCTTCAGTATCCTCTTCTTCTGATACTTCCTCCTCAAGGGTATCATCATGTGATGCTGATTCTTCTTCTATCGTTTCTTTAATCTCTTCTCGATCTTCATCAAGATCCTTCATAGCCTTTACACGGGCTCTCCATCCAGGTGCTAGAATAAGATGAGTGTAGAGGCTCCATATGAGACCAGCTCCAGCAAGGGCCATGAATAGAATTGTATCCCAGTAAAACTTGCCGGGCATTGATGACGCCTTGCCTGCAAGAGGAGTCAATGAGTTCTTACACTTTCCTTCTTGAACAGCAGGATCACAGGGGTAAGCTTGCCCTTCTGTTACAATTGTCCCATCATCCAACTGCCACTCATTGAGATCTGGTTGATCTGAACGAATTTCCAATTCGACCATTCCGCCAGTACCATCAACGATAGGAAATAATCCATTGACAAGTAATCCAACGATTAGAATTGCAAACGAAGTGTGGATAAGTGGCCAATAGACGTCATGCCACTTCTTTGACATGGCTTTTGATTGCCATTCACTAGGGAAAGTTTTGACCGTTTCAGCTTCCTCATCTTCAAGAGTTGCAATTTCATCTTCATGTCGTTCAATTGCATTTACGAATTCAATCATGTCGATATGTCCATCGCCATCTTCATCCATCGAATTCATCAAATCATCTGCTTCTTCTTTTGACAAACCGTCTGGAAGAATATCATTTAATTTCGAAATAAGTTCATCCCTTGATAACATACGATTGCCATCATCATCAAGATCACCAAATGCGTTTGCGAGTGACTTTTCTTGTTCATCTATGATGTCGAGCAATTGTTCTAATATTTGCGCCGTGGTTCGACTGTCACCAAGGTTCGTTTCAGAGGTTTCCTTGATGCGATCGGATTCGATACCTAGGTCGAGGGCTTCAATGGCATGAATTAACTCCATAGGGTCAATGTTACCATCATTATCTTCATCAAGTAAACCTAGAATAGCAAAAACTGTTGTTGCCGGTAATGTATCTCCTGCTAATCTTTCAATTCCAGTTTGCAGTTCTGGGCCACTGATTCTTCCATCCAGATCAGCGTCCATCGATTCAAAGACTTCGCGAATGGTCATGCCTTGTTCTGAAATAGCCACTCCTAAGGTCATGAATAATTCCTCAGGAGTTGGTTCTTCAACTTCTTCCTCTTCACTTTCTGATACGGGTTCTTCTGTTTCGACAATTGAGTCATCTTCTTCAAGTTCTTCGTTATTTGATGTTTCTTCCAGGGATTCTTCATCTTCAATTGACTCGGCTGTTTCATCTAGGATTGTTACTTGGCCTTCATCTGTAGGGGAATCGGATGGTGTCTCTTCGACATCTTGTTCCTGCTCTTCCTCAGGTTGACGTGCATTCCAGCCATCTGCTGCAGCTTGGAGTTCTTCCTTTTTCAAATATGAATTATCATCGTCATTGTAATCTTGAGCGAATGCAAGAAATTCTTCTCTTTGTGAATTATCAATTTCATTGGACTCCATGATTTTTGCCAATACATTTTCATTGAATTCAAGTGCTGGTTTCTGCTCATCGTCTTCCGTTTCTGAGTCTTCTATTTCTTGGCCTCCGATAATGGTTTGAAGTTCTCCAAGATCGATTAAACTGTCACCATCTTCATCAATTGCTTGAACCAGCCGGTCGACTTGGGAAGGGGGGAGATCTGCAAGATTGAGGGAAAGAAGACCGTCTCGTAATTCTCCTGAATCAATCATGTTATCCTTATTTGTGTCGAACCGACCAAATAACGTCTTGACATCCATCTTATTATTCGCCATCCAAGTACGCAATATATCTACGACATCATCTGCTACGAAAACGACGCCACATTCGGGACATTTCGTTGAATCAAGCGGAACGAGCGCGTTGCATGCTCCACATTCACCTAAAGCCTCATCAGAGACTCCAGAAAATGAAATTCCACATTCTGGACATTCGCTTGAGTCCACGGGTACGATTGCTCTACAAGAGCCACATTCAGCCATAGCAACTTCTTCATTTTCATCAGACATGATTTGTCACTAGAATACACCAAGACTCGGGCGAATATAATGGTTGATGGTCATTTAGACGATATAACCTATTTATCTCCTCAACCAAGGTCAGTCTGGAGGGAAATTCGTTGACGGGCCAAATTTATTCAATCCAAGCAACATCGACTGAGTCGTTTGTCGAAAAAATTGATCTCCTTCTTGATGAAGAGTCAACCGAACAAATACTTATTTCCAGGTATCCTCCAACTCGCTTAGTAGATCTCATCGATATATCTCAAATACAGTGTTATTGGCTGACAACCTTACAAAAAACAGGAACCATCGACCCTAGTCTGGAGAAAATCAATCATTTTATTGATTCTACCATTCAATCGGGTTCTGGCCAGATATTTGTTGAGGGCATTGAATGGCTCGTATCTCTTCACAGTTTTGATGCAGTTTATTCAATGCTACGTGTGCTTTCAGACAGAGTCGTTTCGAGCAAATGGACCCTCTATTTCTCAATTTCAGAAGGCAGTCTCGAGCAGCGTGAATTGTCGCATTTTTACCGTGAAGTGCCTCTTGTACAATTCCCTGATGTTCAGAACTCTCTTGTCGACGAAATTGTGAAACCAGACAACGGAATTTCAATTCCAACCGAAGATGTAGAACTTGATCTCAATGAGGATGGAACTCCGAAATTAGTATTCCTTACTCGATTGCCGAGACAAGGTTTCACAAAACAGATTCTGCAGAGACGAATTTTACAATGGAGGAGGATGGGATTGGATACGTCTGACATCGAGTTCATGTTGTATCAAGAAGATGTTGAAGAAATGTACGCCAGTTATCGAAGAATTGAGGATAATGTACGTAGAGCGACTGAGCTTGAACGTTATATCTATCAAAATATAGATGATAGTCAGGAGCGAACAATCTCTATGTTCCGTATTCGTCAATTAACTGGTCTTGATGAATTGGAACTCAAGTACTTTCACAATGATTTGTGAATTGTTGAATTCATAGAAGATTGAATGATTGATAACCACTTGCTGTTTGTAAGTTCCTTTGCTAGTGCAATGATTTCAAGACTTGTACTCCTATCATCAAATCCATCCTCAATAATATAATCCATACATCGAATCATCGATTGGATGCATGTTGAGGATGGTTTGTCAATCCGTTTCAATGCTCTATGCGCAACAAATGATTCACATGCAAGTACTTCCGAACAACGGTCGATGCTTTGTAGTAAATTCCAACTGGCTGTAGCAGCCATGCTAACATGGTCTTCTTGTCCTGCTGATGTTGTGGTGGAAAAAGCACTACGTGGAGTTGAATGGCCGTGCAATTCTCCTAGTGAAGCCGCTGCTACATATTGTACAATCATAAGTCCTGATTCCAAGCCAGCATTGTTGGCGAGGAATGGATGAAGTGCACGCCGACTCGGATCAAGCATTTGATCAATACGACGTTCACTAATTGAAGATAATTCAAACAATCCTAAACTCATAGCATCGGATACAAGTCCAAGAACTTCTGCGTGAAAGTTACCTTGCGAGATAACTTCATGAGAACCGGGATTCATCACATCTGGGAATATGAGTGGATTGTCCGTAGCTGAATTCAATTCAATAGAAATCGTATTCATTAGATTTCGAAGACTTTCTTGAACTGCTCCATGGACTTGTGGTATACATCTGAAAGAGTAAGGATCCTGGACTCTATTGCAATTCTTGTGGTCTCGAAGAATTGTTGAATCTGAAAGTATTGATTGAAATCTTTCTGCAACAAATATTTGACCTGGATGGGGACGAGCCCGCTGTATCCTCGCATCAAAAGGAGTAAGTGTTGATTCAGTAGCATCAATAGACATTCCAGCAATTACGTCGCAATAGGTTAAGAGATTCCGAAGTTTTTCTACGGCAAGAGAGAGCATTCCTGTGATGAGACTTGTACCATTGATGAGGGATAATCCATCCTTTGCTCTCAATTTTAGAGGCACGAGTTCACATTGTTGAATTGCATCCATGGCATTGATTACATTACCATTAAATTCAACATCGCCTTCACCAATAAGTGCACAAGCTAAATGGGACAATGGTGCTAAATCACCACTCGCTCCTAAACTTCCAATACGTGGAACGATTGGATGTATTGAATTATTGAGAAATTCCACCT
>JAYXXD010000030.1:0-17880 GCA_036019775.1 Thermoplasmatota archaeon | reverse complement strand
AATTGTTCGAGCATCTTTTTCATTATGTATCCGCACCTCGAGTGCCCTTCGTCTAATAAGCATGCCAATTCACGATGCGACGCCATGTCGTGTCATTCCAATTCGAAAGAAGATGGGTGCACGGTCACAGCGAAGGTGTTTACCCGGTCCCATCCCGAACCCGGAAGTCAAGCCCTTCTGCGTCTGTCCCAATACTGTGGTACGAGAGTCCACGGGAACGGCAGTCACTGTGCCCCTCTTCTTTCCTCTTGGATTTCCTCGTAATTTCTTTCCTGACTCCTAATGTTTCTAAACTACGTACGGGTAGGTTCCAACAAGGGTGAAGGTCATGCCGATTGATACACTTGACATCTTGGGTTCTGATCAAATTGGAATCCATCTTGCATCTGTCGGCAAAATCTTGTTTCATCCCCGAGAACTTCCAGACGTTACTCTTGAACAACTGGAATCAAATTTACAACTTGAAATGGTCCCTCTTTCTATTGGTGGATCGAATCTTATCGGCTCATTACTGGCAGGAAATTCAAAGGGTCTTGCTGTTGCTGACATTGCTACAGAACGAGATATTGACGAGTTGACTTCGTACGGAGATGTCGTTGTGATGGAAGGTGGTGTCAATACTGCAGGAAATCTTTTGCTTGCCAATGAACAAGGCTGTGTAGCTTCTCCGAGTATTCCACATGAAGGGTTAGAGATTCTCGCCGATGTACTTGGTGTGGATATAATTGCTACTACGATTGGCGGGCAAGATGTCGTCGGAAGCCTAGGTGTCGTCAACGAACAAGGAGTCTTGTTGCATCCAGATGTAGCAGGGGATGAGGTTTTGCTCATTGAAGAAGTGCTTGGAGTTCCACCAATGGTCGGAACAGTATCGTTTGGATCTCCATACGTAGGTGCGGGTATTTGTGCTTCGAATGACGGAGCAGTAGCAGGTAGTGAAACCACAGGACCAGAGCTGAATCGAATTGAAGATGCACTCGGCATCATCTAAAAGCCGAACACCAATATTCAAGAGCCTCTCTCCTTGAATTCACCGTATGGGAGAAATGCTCTATCAGGGAAAGGTTAAGCAAGTTTGGTCCACTGATGATCCGGATGTACTCGAGTTTAGATTTACAAATCAAATTTCTGTCTTTGACCAAATTATTCCATCCTTGATTCCTCGAAAGGGTGAATCACTGAACAGAACCACTGCTCATTGGTTTAAACTCGTAGAAGAAGAAGGCGTTTGTGGAACACATCTTGTTGAAGTAAACGCTGCTGATCGATGTCTTGTACGAAAGGTTGAGGTTGTAAAAGAACCAGGAGCAATTCCTCGTGATATGGAATGGGTTTTTGTCCCTCTTGAATTCATTTGCCGTCATTATCTTTCAGGTTCGGCTTGGCGACGATTCCAACGTGGTGAATTAACAGCAGAGCAACTTGGCGTATCTCCTGACTGCGAATATGGTGCAAAACTTGAGAAGCCATTCGTAGAAGTTACCACAAAATTTGAGGCTTATGACCGTAACATCGATCGAAATGAGGCTTTGGAAATATCAAACATTACGGACGAAGAATACGAGGCAATCGTAACAGCTGTTCTGAAAATTGATGAAATAATCGAGAGAGAGGCTGCAAAGAATGGATTAATCCACGTTGACGGGAAGAAAGAATTTGCACTTGGCCCTGGTAGAAAAGTTGTTCTCGTCGATACATTCGGTACACTGGACGAAGACCGTTGGTGGGATGCTGAAGCATATGCGAACGGTGAATGCATTGAATTGTCGAAAGAATTTGTTCGAACCCATTACATCAACACCGGTCATCAAGCTGAACTCAAAGCAGCACGTGATGCTGGCACTGACGATCCTCCAATTCCTGCCTTACCTCAATCTGTAGTCGATGAAACTGCCGCACTTTATGCTTCAATGTATGAGAGACTCACATCAGAATCCTTCTGATTTTATGCATGCATTCGGTGAATGAGTCCTGCTCCTCTTCGCTCAGCCGCAATTAAGAGTGCATTCAAGTGTCGAATTGCATCTCGGACTCCCCCATCGATTGGTTCATCCCTAGAAACCGACCATCCACTACCAAGCAACGTTGATCGTAGCGTTTTAACCTCTTCAAAGGTTAAGAAGCCGACAATGTTGAGGCCTCCTTGGCCATTCATAAACCGATTATCTCCAACATCATCATTTTGACAACGAACGAGTAAGTAATCGAGATGAGTTGTCAAATCCTGAAATAAATCTGAAGTTTGCTGATTGAGATTTTTGATATTGTCTCGTATGTACTGAACTGCCGATCCTGTTTGATGTGGAAATCTCCCAAATCGTTCACGGTTCTTGTCTTCTCCTAACATAATCGGTAAACCATCTCGATCAAGCATTCGAGTAAGGGTGAACAATACTGTTGGGTCATCCCATGGAATGGATTCTCTTGTATTCCATTCTTCAATTCCTTGGCTTCGAAATCGTTCCTGAATTCGCGGATTTTTGCACAATTCCTGCCAATCATTTGACTCATTATGATTGCTTGAAATTAATGCGTCAAAAACGTGTGAAATAAGAGTTGAATGACATCCATCCAACGTGTAAAATGCTGTTGTTGAATGATGATTCGACTGCATCAACTATTCCACTGCTTCCTCTCTATTGAGGTATGTGTTTCTCATTGAAAGAATTTTGACATTCGTTCTTCAATACTGGATTGCTGTACTTCATCATTTTCCGGTTCCATTTCTCGACGAAGAGAATCCAATCGCCCGGATGCAGTTGAATCATCAGTAAGTGGAATTTCTTCAATCATTGTTGGAATTGAATCCTCTTCCTGATCGTTTATTTGTTGAATTAATGTTGAATCATCTTCATCAACGTCCTGATCTTTAGCGGAAACAGATTCATTAGAGCGATTTTTTGGTTTTGATTTGTTTGTATTTTCTGCGCGTTTTGAAGCTTGATTCAACAAATTATCCTCTCGTTGGATGAGGACGAGATAAATGATAACAAGCGCTGTGGTAACCAACAAACTGATCACAACATTGGATGTGCTCAATGCAGTTGGTTCTTCAAGTTCAAAAACAATTGTCGCCGAATTATCTGATTCATCATCATCAATATCGAATGGGCTGTTGCATTGTAGTTGAGCATCCAATTGCTCCTGATCGGCTAGGCCATCAGAATCAATCCGTACGTTCGGTGAAAAATCCGAACCTGTAAATTTGACAAGAACTTCTGCTTTGAAATCACTTTCTTTACTGGTTACAGTTAGGAAACAGACCGCGTCCTCAAGAACTTGATAATTCGTTCTTGACAAGGCAACATTGATGCTTCCTTGAGCAGAAATACTACTAATTCCGATGTTCCAATCTGACTCCCTCGACGTCAATTCATTTTCAATTTGAGAAATCATATTTCCATACTGGTCGTATGCTGAGACAATGAGGGTAAAACTTCCAGGGGAAGGATCCCAGTTCGCAACGCTAAGATTAGCAAAGGTTGATTCATTTTGTAGTATTGTAAACACGGACCGATTGATTGGAATCTCATCTCCGCGATTGGTGGAAACAAGGAATGACATTTTCGTCGATTCGTCGTTATCTCCGAGCACATTGCAGGTCACGATATCTCCTGTCAATTGTTGTACGCCAAGATTGGCAAAAGCTTGATCTCTAAATGAGCAGGAAGCAGTCAAGCTTGGAGTTTCTCTGCCTATCAATACTAGTTGGATGGATTCATCTGTACTGCTAAGATTGACGTATTTCGTTTCAGTAGGAATCTGGAATGTGTATGTTGAATCGGTAACAGAAATCATTTCTCCTTCCAGTTGTTGATTACTATCTTTGTGTATATCAACCGATAATTGAGTACCACCCCGCCCCCACAAGACTGGACTGCTGGAAAAGGAAAAGTTCGAAGATTCAACAGTGAAATCAAGTAATTCAATTCCAAGTGTAGGATGGATGATCTGAACGGTAATGTCAAATGATTCTTTATCCCAGTTCTCTGGAGGGTTGAGATTGATTGGGAGTCCTTTCAAAGCTCCCGGTACAACCTGTGTCGGTGATTCAATAACTGCAGTCCACCCTTGTGGCAAATTCATGACCTGAAATTCGAACTCTGGTAAATCGTTGCCAGTATTTTCAATCCATGCTAGGGGAAAACCTCCATTGGAGGAAACGTACCAACTATCGGTTGATTGGACATCATAATTTGAAGATCCGATAACTCGAACTGGAACTTGAAATACCTCCATTCCTTGACCAATCGCATCTGAAACGCGTATCTGAAGGATGTTAACATCTCCCTCTCGAGCATCTGAAGGTGCTTCAACATAGATTTCAACAGTTTGAGATTGGCCAGGTTCCATAAGACTTCCATTGGGCATGGATACGTTCCAGCCCTGTCCAAACTTCGTAAGGAATGGAACTGACGGAGTATTTCCTTTCTGTTCAAGGACAACTTCGATAAAATCACCACCTGGCATGATTTCGAGGTTGCTGTTGGCAAGGTTAAGATCCCATTGAGAATATTCAAGGACATTGAGATCAATGTCAAACTGGTCCAAAATGTAACCTGATGAAATGACCTGATAAGACAACTTGGCGTTTGCATTCTTCCAAGCATACGGTATTTGTTGCACAACGGTCAGGGTAGAGGATTGATTCACTTCAAGGATAGATGAATTCATAGTTTGATGTGCTTGCCATACCGAAGTATCGTTGTCTTCAGTCGTGACAGTAAGTGTTGGAATAAGTTGGACCTCATCCTGATAGTTGCCAATATTCGTAATGTTGAATTTCAACTCATAATCAGTATTTGGTTGAACTTCTTGAAAGTCGCCCCCAACAATCAGAATCTCCCATTCGTGACGTTGTTCTGCTTGAATCAGGAATGGTGTTGTAGCACTGACTGATTTGTTGATAATTGACGCCCATTCAAATTCGAGGTAAAACGGTGATGCTGCAGGTAAGTCTTCATCCAACTCGATTCCAAGTGGCATAAACGTCGTTCCCAATGGTCCAAGTGTACGAGTTGGGTTGAAGTAAGTAAACGTAACATCTTCTGAAGACACAAATTCGTTGGGAAGGACTCTCGCTACAAATTCATAGGTGTCTTGCCCATTTCCTGGATTTTCCAACTGAATCATAATCTGGTAGGATGTACTCACATTGAATCCATGGGGATCGCTCGAGGCTACTGGGTCGATGACTTGTAATGCCGCCCGATGAATCTGCAATACATGTACACTGAGTTTGAACTCAAGGTGTGGTGTCGATGATTGTTCATCTGTTTCAAAAATCAATCTCTGTGGTGCCGCATTCGGAGGAATGTAGACCTCAAGCTCAACGATGTGATAACTGTTTGATGGGCCATTTGCTTCGAGAATACCATTCTGTAAAGTGCCTCCGCTGGTTACATTCCATTGCCAATTCGGTAGCAACATGTTGGCTTGGTTGAGATCCCAACTCAATATCCCTGTTTGCGGCAAAATCATTCGGAACTCGAATTGATGAGTCGTTGCGGGTACTGTACGAATGTGTGTGGGTGAAGTATGCGATAGAGCCGCAGTAAAGTTTGCATCAAGAGAACGGCAAAGAGTCTCTTCTCCACTACCTATGCAAGTTGTTAACGTCGTGCTCGTGACACTACCTTCAGAGACTGAACTTGGTACATCGAGAAGGATTCTCAGTTCTTTCTTTTCACCGGGTTGTAATGTAATTGAATAAACGCTACTCACTCCATCAAAAAGAACAGGAGTTCCTCCCCATGAAGGGCTTGTCCAATCAATCGAGGTTGTAGTTTCAACTGCATTTCCAAGATTTTCAATGAGTACATACGTTTCCGCAGTGTGTCCTGCAATACCGAATCCTTCCGAGAAGGCTAGGCCGCTGGGGCCGACGAGGGATAAACCGCGGGTTCGAAGTGCTTCGATGGGTATCAATGCCCTATGCTCTATATTGGAGTCCGAGTTCAACGTCGCAACGATTTCCACATAGCCATCCTCATCGCCAAGTGCATCAGATGGCAGTGTTGCAACAAATGGCAGAGTGAGGGGTACTTCTGGAACGAGTTCAATCCCTAGTAAATTCGTACCAGGTTCAGGCTCAACCGACCAACTCTCCGGTAGGTTGCTTGCGTCATAGACAATGTCCCAGTTCGCAGTACGTGATCCGGTTGCAGTGATGGTTATCTCAATATTTTCTGTCGTCCCTGGCTCAATCCGAGTAACGACTTCAGGGCCTTGAATAAGCACTGCATAGGGTTCAACAACGGTCAATGTTGCGACTTCTGCATTGTTATCTTCTCTTGATTCAGTGAGGTTGTCGTTAACATCAAGCACCAATTCGAATGTATGGGTGCCGAGTGTTGCTGTCACATCAAAACTGAATGTTGCAGGACCTCCTTCACCACTTGGCGAGAGTGGGTCGAGCTGCTCGAATCGTACTCTCGTTAACTCTTGTCCGTTCATGTAGAGTGCACAATCGATGTTGTCTTCATTTTCCCAAGTTCCTATATTTGCAAATTGACCTGTGATGGTCAGAGTTTGTCCAGGATCGGGGGAGACAGGATTGAAGGAGATTCCATTTCCGTCTGGAAGAGGTGCTAAATCTAGCATACGTTGAGAGACAAGTGTGTCTCCATAAAGCATGTCGAGATACCCATCTCCATCAAGGTCAGCGAATGCAGGTGCGGACCAAACTCGATGGGGCATTGAAAGAGGTTCATCCCAACCCTCTGAAACTTCGTTATCGTATCCAGTATCTCCTTCGAAGACAAAAATTCGTCTCCCGAATGCTACGACAATCTCAGGGTCTCCTTCACCGTCGATATTCATCCATGCTGGAGGTGAAACTGCAATTTCGTCGTTATCATTGCCTGAACCACCTCTGTTCATAATCTTGGCCCATTCTTCTGTAGGGGGGTCGTTTGTTAGGTCATGGCACCCTACCATACCCTCACGGTCAAAGGTAACCGATGATGCAGAATACCAAGTAACCCAACAGAGCCTATCATGAATGCCATCGTTGTCGAGATCCATTGGAAGCGGCGGTGCATCAGCATAGCCATTTCGTGAACGGAATGAGAAGATTTCTTGCGTTGAAGTTAATTCCATTCCAACAAATCGTGCCCCTAAACCGACTGTTCGTCCATTTCCATCGGTTGGAATTGTGAGAATCATTTCTGGAGCGGCATCGCTGTCTAGTTGGACAACGATTGGGCTTGGTAATCTTAATCTGGGAGCATCTGAATCGGTATCAGTCCCTGATAGTGGAACCCTGCCCCAATCATTTGAACCGGTGTTTCCATCAATTCGCCACACCCACATGTTTCCAGAATTTTCATCGATTGTTGTTGCTAAAACAACTGAATTCTGACCATCCAATTGTGCCCACGATGGATCACTTGGATGTGTTCCCCGATCCAGTGTGACGTCCCAATTTTCGGTAGGTGTGCTCGAGCCAAGTGGTAGACTCAGAATGTGGGGGTCATCAGTTGTTGTGTCAACTACTGTGAGGACTAACTCAGGTTGTCCGTCCAATTCAAGGTCTGCAAGTAACGGTTGAGTGACCGACAAATGATTACTTTGTCGAGTCTGGAAATGTGGGCTTGTGATGCCTATGCGATAATCGGTATTTGTCCATGACCACATCAATTCATTAGAATGACCGCTGCTTTGCCATCCTGATTCATCACAAGATAACTCTGGAGACCATACATCGACCTGAAGTGAGTTATCTGTGTCATAAACCACCACAACCTCGATTTTACCATCGAGATCAGCATCTACAAGGACTGGAGTCGAGCGAGCAGCTCGAGTTACCCCTAAATCGACCTGCCACGCAACTTGGGCATCATCACCAGCGATTAGGGATAGTTTCGTTGAGGATGTTGACGTGCTTTCATGCAGTATCACGGCGAATAAGCCCGATGGAGAACATCTTTCAACTGCTCCTGGGCTAACGGTTACACTTTCGGAGAAATTACCAATAATGGAGCCATACGCATCGGAACCAACATCATCTTCAAGCGCAACCCAATTAATAATCGGATCATCAATGCTCAAGATTGGACCGATTTCTGAATCATGCTGCGGCATCGTCCCGTTTCTTGTAGCACTCCCACCATATTGACCCCAAGGCTGTTCGAGATCATTCCACGTTGTGTTTGGCGTTGGAAGAATGACTGTGATTTCCTCCAGTTCAGAGGATTGAATGTGGCTTAGTGAGACCATCAACATAAGAACTACAATGCCTATTGCAGAGCGTTTGTGCTCTGGAATCGTATGGCTTGCGCTACTCATTGAAAGTATTGGAACATGAGGGGTTGTTATTGTTTTGCTCTTCAGGCATCGCTACGCATTGATTTAACTAGGATTTTTCCTTCTCCGAATATGAATTCTCTACTGCGCAGTGCCTTGATTCAATGCGTGGGCTTCATATAGGGGTCGGCAGTGGGCGAAATGACTTCGGTCAACTTCTCTCCCGAGGCGAATGCCGGTGAAGGACGGAAAGGTTCCGCCTCTTCCTCCTTTACACATCGGCGAGAGGAGCCGAGGAGAGGAACACAATGTACAAAATTGTTACAAAAGAGGATACTATTCGAATCCCAGCAGAGTACATGAAAAAGGGTCAATCCCTTGATCAGCACATCGATCGTTTGGCTATGACTGCCTTCGAAGGTCGGTTTGACGAACAGAACCGATTTATTCTCGTCACAAGCAACCACACGCCACTCGGTCGAGGACGAATCATCCATGGAGATGGTGCGATCTATCAACGGGTCCGCTTTGAGGCTCTTCTCTTCTGTATGGACGATTACGAAGTTGTTGAAGGTGCGATATCTGAGGTCAACGAATTCGGCGCATTCGTCCGGATTGGGCCAATGGAAGCTCTTCTTCACAAGTCTCAGATTCTTGATGACCAAGTCGAAGTTAACGTCGGCGCAGGTACAATCGCTGGCCGCAATGACGACAAGCGCTTAGGTATCGGAACAGCAGTTCGGGCAAGAATTGTTTCCTTGTCACCTGATACGACCGATCCGCGCCGTTCAAAGATTGGTCTCACATGCAAACAACCAGGTCTCGGATCTCTTGAGTGGATAAACGAAGCGGGTGAGTAACTATGGCAAAAAACCCATTCGCTTGTGGAGACTGTGGCCTCATCCTACAGGATGGAGTCGACCAATGCCCTCGACACCCGTCAGCTCAAACCACAACAGACTGGCAAGGGTATGTTATCATCATCCACCCATCTCGCTCGGAAATCGCTGAGCGATTGAACATCGACCAACCAGGTCGTTATGCATTAAAAGTAAACATCCGCTAAGGAGGACAAATATATGGAAATTGTAAGCCGAACTGAAAACAAACTTCTCAACCGAGTTGAGATTGACTTTAAGTGGAATCATAAGAAATCAAAAACTCCTTCGAAAAAAGAGGTTATGGATCTTGTCAAAACTCTTGAACCAGGCTCGAACCCTGATTTTATCGTGGTTAAAAATTGCAAAACGCGATACGGACAAGCGCTTACTACAGGTCAAGCGCTCATCTATGAATCTGCAGAAGCGATGAAAGTGGAACCAGAATATATTCATGAACGTCACAAGGGATTCCGCAGTGGAAATGCTAGTGAGGAAGCAACCGAAGAGGCAGCTGAAGAATCAGAGGATGGTGGTGAATGATGGGAGATCCAAATCCAAAAGCAAAATGGTCAAAGTACGCAATCGCTGATGATGGTACGCTTGAACGTAAAGCAGAACACTGCCCGAATTGTGGGCCTGGAGTATTTCTAGGAATTCATGCTGACCGCAAGACCTGCGGTCGATGTGGTTATTCCGTTAAAATCGAGTGATTTAGAATCCCATCGTTTGATAACATCCACAGTTGATTCTCTTTGATGAGATGTTGAACAACAACCTCATCATGATTTTTACAACGTACTGCTTGATTTTCAAGCAGTAATTCTTCACGCCATCCTGAAAGAACCCATTTGGAATTTTCCATGTACAATGCATGCTGAATTGGGCCTTTGGCTGTAATATCTGCAATACATGTTCCGATATTGTATTGATAACAACGTCCATTGGTAAGTACCAATAGTCGTTCATCTTCGGTCCCATAAACATCGGATAGAGCTCCCTCAAGCTCGAAATGAGCACGACCAATAATTGAACCATCATCTTTTGAAAGTCTCAGACATCCACCTGCTCGAGACCAAACTTCGATTGTTTTGTGAGTTTCGTGTAGTGTCACAGTTTCTTGACTCATAGGTAAATGGGCAAGTTCTGGCCATTCAGGAGACGATGCTCTCCATTTCTCTACCCCAGTTTTATCAAATGCATAGATCCCTCTATTCCATAATACGAATACAAATCCATCATCCATTGTCGTCATAGCAAGGGGTTCGGCATCGAGAACGTGTGCCCAAATTGCTCCTTCCGGTAAAATTGCATCCTCAAGACCTCGAGCAGTTCGTAGATCGCCTCTTTCTACGCCTTCTTTGAACGGTCCATCGAGGGGTAAACAACCCATCCTTGCGAGCAATAATTCACGGTCGATCCATGTTGCTATCAAACAATCATCCACTATGATAGCTTGCTGAAACGACATAGGAAAGGGCCGGGCATATTCTTCCAATGGCTTCCAATCTTCACCGAGCCGACACAATTCACCATCGATCCCTACGGCAATTGCAAACACTCCCTCAACATGAGGAGTTTTGAGAATCTTCGTAGCCCGAAAAGGTAAATGAACAGTATGCTCGTTTTCGACCATGTTCAGACGAAGCATTGGTTCTTTGTCAATACTCGCTTTGAAGAAGTGGTTCGACTTGGAGTTAGTATGGCCGATGTTGTTCTCATTGCAGTGAACAACGATGATATTGCTTCAACAAACCAAGCAAAGCATCTTCTTGCACTTCATCCGTGGTCGAAAGGCAATGATGTAGAATCTTACTCAGCTTATGCTTATGAAAATGTACGAATGTGGTTCCTACCAAGCCGTATTTTATGGGAAGATCACCTCGATTTGCGTTGGTATAAAGCGACGTCTGAAACAGTGACAGAGGTAATTTTCCCATCTCGACATGCCGCCGCAAGTGGACGGCCATGTCTAACATTACACCCAATTGGAGTCCCACATCTTGCTCTCGATGAAGAACCACCATTTGGTGGAAAATCTGGATTTGCCCCTCCACCTAATCCTCGAATAGCCCCTTGGTGGAGATTGCTTCACCAAAAGTGGGAGCATCATGCGATTCCAGAATTCACATTATCTCTCGAAGTAACGCATCATGGTCCTATTTTGAATGTGCCTGCCTTGTTCATCGAAGTAGGTTCGACCGAGCCATATTGGCCAAACGAAGAGGCTGCGAAACTTCTCGCAGAAGTCATATCCGATGGCCTCGGCCTAAGCCTTGGCAACAACTCACATTCGTGGACGAATGAGCATGAAAATGAACCCGTTCTTATCACACTCGGTGGGGGGCATTATTCCCCGAAAGCCAATACATTAGCTCTCGAGCCAAATGTCTGGCTCGGTCATATGCTTGCGAATCACTCACTTCCTTTTGGTACGCAGGACGAGCCGGGCGAACTCTGGAAACAATCGATTAATGCAGCGTTATCATCAACAAAACAAGCCTATCCCGGTGGCCGATTGGTCTGTAATGTCGAAAAGAAATCCTTCAAAGGATGGCAGAGGCAATTAATCTACAATCACCTTGAATCTCTTGGTATTGAAGTCGTTCGTTCTAGTGCGTTCTTGGAAATGGTCAAAGATTGTCAAGTAGGCCGGTAAGAATGGGGGTTAGGTTATGTTGTCAAGACTCATTGTTGCGATGACAATTCGTATGCCTCGATGGTTTGTTCGATGGGTGTCGCGACGGTATGTTGCGGGCTCAACACTTCAAGACGCAGTGAGAGTCATGAAGCGCTTGGAGTCGGAAGGAGCATGTTTTACAATTGACGTTCTCGGTGAAGAGATTTCATCCCTAGATGAAGCACAATTCTTCCTCGATGAATACGTTCGAGTTATGAATGCAATTGTTGAGAACAAGTTTGATGCAAATCTTTCAATTAAACCAACAGCATTTGGATTGCTCATCGACAAGGAAAAAGGTATGAAGAATATTGAATCATTGGTCAGACAAGCAGCAGTCCACGATATGTTTGTACGCCTTGATATGGAAGATCATCGCGTAACATCTGAAACAATACAGGTTGTGATCGATTTGCATGAAAAAGGTTTGACAAATGTTGGGACGGTTCTACAAGGCCGATTGCACAGAACTCCAGAAGACATCCAAGATGTAGCCTCACATCTTGGCCCGAATGCTGATTATCGTATCTGCAAAGGCATCTACCTCGAGCCTGAGGATATTGCATATGTGTCACGTCAAGATATACGCGAGAAAACGAATGAAGCAATTCGAATGGCGCTGGAGCATGGTGCTTATGTTGGGATTGCATCTCATGATGTTCCAGTTGTTGATTATTCCCTTAAAGTCCTAAAAGAATTCAATATGGGTCCTTCAATCACAGATCCTCGTGAGAATGCAGGAGAACAAAGAAATGGAAAAGGACCTGGTTACGAGTTCCAAATGTTGCTTGGAGTTCGTGGACCTATGCGAAGAAAATTAACCAAACAAGGTCATCGAACCCGTGTTTACATTCCTTATGGAGAGAAGTGGTACGAATACAGCATCCGTAGACTGCAGGAAAATCCAACGATTGGTTTGCAAATTGCGAAGGCGTTTCTGATGCCTTGGACGAACCGTCCTTGATTATTTTCGAGCCTTCTTTTTCTTCCTCTTATTTGTCGGTTTGACGCGTTTTTTGATTTGTTCTTTCGGAAGAATTGGGTTTGGATTGAAACCGAGACGACCTTCTTTCCACGCTTGTCGTCGTTCTCGAGGCGTCTTGGGTTCGAAACGTTCCGGACGTGGCGGTTCATGCAAATACATACGCTTGATCTTTGATGCATCAACAGTACCCCGAAGTGTTCGTCCTTCACCAGTATGTATTGCTCTGATGCGCCATGTCTGGACGCCGATGTCAATGATTGTACCAGCTGTGAATGTTGTTCCTTCTTCGACAATGAGAACATCAGGTGTTGAGAATTCACCGCGGGTTTTTGTGATCTTAACGCGAAGCATATCCTGGCGAAGAGCAACAGCTCGCACAAGATGAGTTGCTTCAATCTCTTCAACGGAGCCCTTCTCTGATTCGAGTCGAGTAATTCTCCATGCCATTTCATCATGTTCAAAGACATCGTTGAGTTCAAGCCACTCATCGGAATCCAAATCAATTGTAGCCATGTACGATTCAGGACCATCTGTCAACATGAAAGGAATCCGTTTTAGCGGAGGCGCTCTGAATTGAATTTCATGGACCGCTGAACATGTTTCGCATCGTAGGAGGTAATCCTTGCCCCGTCCAATTTCTTTCTCTTTGAGAATTTGATGCCCAGTAACATCTTCGCAAGTTGGACAAAGAACGGCATTTTCGATGACGTCTTCATCATCTACGTCGTCTTCATAGAACTCATCACCCATGCTACTCAGGCTGCGCTCGATTGGCTTCCCCTTTCAAACCACCGCATGTGGCTTCGTCACAGTGTTCAAAACAAACGGTCACTGAGCCTTGAATATGAGCGAGATAGGTCGTGACCAAATCCTTCCTAGTTTGCTCAATGCTGATCCTAAACGATCACGAGACGAGCCAGAAATAGCGGCAAACATTGCTACACAACTTGAGCACATGGGGTTATCGACATGGTCAATCTCGGTTTTGCGTCGGCTCCGTGATGCCATTGGCCGTCAGGAAGCCAAGACAGTTCTCGAGGTTGGAGGAAGCATTGGACACAGGTCTGCATGGTTGTATGATCTTTTTAGTCAACAAAACATCCATCGCTACGATATCGTGGAACAAGGTGCAAAGTTTGGTGTCATTCTTCATCGACTACTCACAAGATACGAGGCATCTTCGTGGTCGAAGATTATTGTCGACGATTTTGCTACTCTTTGTGCTGAAGAAAAGGCTTGGAAATTAACAACCGCATCAGGTGTTGGAGCCGACGAACGGAGGCTTGCAGAACAGTATGATGCAATCATTATCGATTCACCTCTTGCACGCCTTTCAAGCGATTTAGTACACGCCTTGGAACTGCTCTCCAACAATGGAGTATTGTATACGATAGAGCCAGAAACACCAGTTGGAGAGTATGATGAACTCGACGATGATGGAAAAGCCAAGGTTGATGGTTTCAACATGTGGATTGAGTTGATTCAAAAAAGCCAATTAACGCATCATATTGCTTTTGTTCCACTTTTCGGCGGTACAATCGTTGCATTTTTCAAACGGTAGCCTCTTGTTCTGCTTTTTCCAGTAGAGCTTCAATATTGAGTAAACCATAACCGTAATCGTCGTCATGTCCTGATTGTCCATCTTTTGGTTTGACGCTTTGCATTAACCAGTCTTTAACAGTGTCAATTGTTGACACATCGCCGGATGTTCCATTGCTCGCGAGTTGAGGTTGAGCTTCGAGGAGAAGAGCAACCGCACCAGTTACGAAAACTGTTGCTGCACTTGTTCCACTGGCCGAGGACCATGTCCCTTGTGTATTTAGCACAGGAACATCCTTCGCAGGAGCAACGAGTTCTGGTTTTTTATCAGGATCGCCTCTTGGAAATTTTGGTGGGAAAATGTTGCCTCCATTGTTGCCCGTAGAGGATTTTGGCCAATGATTTCCTGTTTTCTCAACGCCTCCAACACAGATAACTCTGCGTTCACTTCCTGGGGATGCAACATCACCGTCATCATCTTGCCCTCCATCGTTTCCAGCAGCAGCAACGACGAAAATTCCTCTGGCAGTAGCATCGTTCACTGAATCTTCGATGGTTCGACTCGAAGAGCCGAGAAGTGGAAACAAATCCTGTCCTCCTCCCAATGATAAAGATATGATGTTGACGTTTTGGTTAACGCACCAATCGATAGCTGCTACGACATCTTCCTCGTATCCAGAACCGTTCGCAAGCAGGGCCTTGGCTACATACAAATTCACATCTTTTGCGATCCCATTGAGCCAACCGTCAGCGACCAAAATTCCAGCCATATTCGTGCCGTGTCCATTGTCATCGTATGGATTTGATTTTCCTTGAACGATGTCAACCCAACCTGAAACATCGAATCCTTCCAAATCTGGGTGATTCAATTGCATACCTGTATCTACAATGCAGACGTTAACGCCCATTCCAGAATATTCACTCGGTACGTTGATCAGATTACGATACGCACTTTCGGATTGCATTAACTCATCGCTTGGTTTTACGAAGGTTAGACCCTCGCCAACAATGATGTTGTATGTGAATCCAACAATTAGAATGAACAAAGCTGCCATTGCGATGCTCACAATTCGGCGGACAATTTCAAGATCTTTTTCCAATTGAGGGGAGATGGGTGTCTCTCCATCGTTCGTTTCAATCCCCTCTGACATCGAAAAACCTCAATGAAATGCTTGAACTGCCTCAGAGAAGGTATCAACAAAACGTTTCACATCTTCTTCTGTATTGTAAAAGTAGGCCGATGCTCTCAAAGACCCATTGTACCCTCGACTGTTAAACCATGAATGGACGCAATGTTGGCCTGAACGGACCATGACGCCAGAAACTTCATCCAACAACAGGGCTATGTCATGGGCGGGAAGATTTTCATCAAGGAGTAGTGAACAAATCCCTCCACGTTTCGAGGCATCTTCGGGACCAATAATCGAGACACCATTCAAATCTTTTACACCATCTGACATGATTCGGTTGAGTTTGATTTCATGTTCATGGACCTGATTCATATCAAGATTTGAAAGATATTCTATTGCAGCACCAGTCGCCATCATCCCTGCAAAATGACCGAGCCCACCCTCAAATTTTGAGGGTGAATTTGCCCATTCCAGCCCGTCGTAGTGTGAGGTCGTGACGGTCTGTCCGCCCGATTGGATGGTCCGCATCGAATTGAGTAACTCTTCCTTGCCCCATAACCCTCCCATGCCAGATGGTCCGAGCATTTTGTGAATCGAAAAAGCGAAGAAATCGATGTCCAGTTTTTGGACATCGACCGGCATATGCGGTGCAGATTGAGCCCCATCAACACAAATCAACGCATCATAATCACGAGTGATTTTTGTAATTTCTTGAATTGGTGTTTCAATTCCATCGAGGTTACCTACATGACTCACGGATACCATTCGAAGCTTTTCTCCTGCTTCAGCACATGCCGTTTCAAACGCTTCTAGATCGAAAGTGTTATCCGGATTTGAGGGCACTACTCTGTGGTCAACTCCATGTTCTTCTTCAAGTTGCAACCATGGAACGAGGTTGGAATTATGTTCTCTATCCGTTGTTAACACGATGTCATCTTTCTGCCATGACAATCCTTTTGCGACCTGATTTAGGCTGTGTGTGGCATTTCGAGTAAAGACGATTTCGTTAACAGACGGTGCGTTAAAGAATCCTTGGAGTGTCTTTCGCGACCGAGAAATTGTCTTTGATACTGCCGTTCCATAACGATGAACTGATCGACCTCCGCAACCAGGAGTTTTTGTGTAATAGTCTGAAATTGCGTCAATGACAGACTGAGGGCGAAGCGTCACACAAGCGTTGTCGAGATATGCAACTGGGTTTTCTTCACACAATACAGGGAAGTTTTCTCTGTGCGAACTTAGATCCATCACCACGCCTCCTTATCAGGGGAAACTTCCACTTCTGCAGATTTTCTCAAGAGGTCTGCTTCTGCTGTGACTGCTGCCTTTGTCCGTACCTGAGTTTCATTTCCAAGCATTCTCTGTGGATACCAGATGGTCCATATAATCAAGGGGATAGAGATGATGGAAAAGAAAAGGTGTAGAAGCAAAGAACCTGTGCGAGATCCGGTTCTTTCTGCGATGTAATTCGCTCCTGCCCATGCACCCATCATTGCAGAGGAAGCCCAAGCAAAGCAAATGAATGTCCAGGCTGCTAAAGAATGCTCACGCATTGCTGTTTCCATAACCCGAACGTCCTCATGGATGTGATGTGTTTCAACATGCAAATCTCGTGTTTCTTGCACGGCTTTGATGAAGAAATACAAAAAGAAAACACAGACCAGAGTTATCAAGAAACCTCCCATCATCTCAGATAAAGATAACGAAATAGGGAAATTTTTGTTGTACGAATGGAAGTAAATATGAGCGATTCCAAACCCAGACCAAATCAACAATAATGTTACAGTATGCGTTCGCATAATTGGAAATAATTGGATGAGTGAATACAGAAACCATCCCCAACATAGCAATGATAAGACCATCTGGAAATAAGCAGTACTTCCTGCTTCTTGCAGACCGTCCAAGCCAGCGATTTTTGCGTTACCACCATCAAAAATATCTGCGTTTAAAGACCCTAATAATACAGCGAGTACGGCTGCAAAAAAAGCGATTGTATAACGTTGATTCCAATCGTTTCTCAACAACTTCAATTGAAACATAAGCTCTCTTCGAATCTTGACAATCAGTGGATGAAAATCAACGAACATTGGTTTGATTTCGATCTCTTCCAAACGGAAAGGGAGGGCATCAAGAGGCGGTTCCTGTGCCGTTGTATCTCCACCGTCCATGTCAAGCCGAGTAGGTTCACCTTTGAGTCTGTTGTGTTGGACTCTTTACAGGGGTGAGCGTTAAACGGTGATGATGGTTGGATGTAATTGCGAGCCGAGATCGCATAGCCTGGTAGTGCGCGCGACTGGAAATCGCGTGGGCCCGTCCCTCGGGAGTTCAAATCTCTCTCTCGGCGCCAATTGACCTCCCTTGCTGTGGTTTAGGGAAGACGCGAAGTGGTTATATCGAAATGCTTGGTGGCATGGACGCCGC
>JAYXXD010000029.1:0-19062 GCA_036019775.1 Thermoplasmatota archaeon | reverse complement strand
CGATGAACTGCACAAGTACAATTTTTCCCGTGAATGACATGTTCTTCGATTTTTGCGATGTTGTGAGAAACATCGTATAAGGTCGAAAGTTCAATTTCTTCTCCGAGTTCAGCTTTCAAACCTAGAAACAAACGATCGGTAAGGACAGCCCTATTCGTGAAAGCATAGTTTGCTGCAGTTTTCATGTCATTCATGTATGCCTGCCCTTGCTTGGAATGAATTGGAGCAGATGCAAGTTGACGGTCAGGTAATGCAAACCCCCACTCTTCATCCACCCAAAGTTTACCTCGTTGTTTGAGTCTTAATTCAAGTTCATGGATATGATCGCTACAGACTTGATGTCCTAGGCCTCGAGAACCGGAGTGAATCATTGCGACCACCTGATTTCTTGATAGGTTCCATTTTTTTGCAGTCTCTTCATCAACAATTTCTGAAACTCGTTGTAATTCGAGAAAATGGTTGCCGCTGCCGAGTGTACCAAGCGCTCTCAGGCCTCTCAATTTTGCTCGATTGCTGATGGTTACTTCATCAATTTCAAAACAACCATCCGACTCTATGGACCCCTTCGTGTGATGTTGTCCGACATCAATAGTATCCAATTCATTCAAACCTCCTCGAAGAATTGTCTCAAGGTTCGATTCTGTGATGTGAATTCCACCTTTTCCTGACCCACCAGCCGGTATACGACCGTTAAGTCGACGAGCAAGTTTTTCCAAATTAGGAATATCATTGGCTTCGATATTCAATGCCACAGCCCTGACGCCACAATTGATGTCGAATCCAACCGCACCAGGCGAAATTGCACCCCCCTGATCACCGTATTCGATGTCGGTTGCGACAACGCCTCCTATTGGAAGACCGTATCCGTAATGCCAATCAGCCATTCCCCAAGCAGTACCAACAACTCCAGGAAGTTCAGTGGCGTTCATCAATTGAATTGGACCTCGACCATCCTGATAATTTTCAATCTCTTCCATGCTTGATATGATGGCAGCATCGATTTTCATACGGTCATGGGCCTTAATGCGCACCACCCCTGGAGAAGAGAGGTCGACATGCTTGGTCCATTCTGCAGCCATGGTTGTCGTTCAACCTCTTTCATAAGATGATTTCCACTTTTGCACAATATTGAGAGGAGGGTTGAAAGGACTGGCAACCACCCGCAAACTGGGGGCGTTGGTTTGAGTCTACCACCTATTGACTTGGAAGTATTCCACAACAATGGTTACGTTCGCCGACAATGTCGAATTACGAACTTGTGGTTTTGGACTTGTGATGATGAACGTACGACTTGTGGTGATACGCATGAAGATGAATACACGTTCATCGGTAAGCCATTGATTGAAGGCTTCAAGCAGCGAGGAAAAGCATTGAAAGATTCAATGCGGGAGGCATTTCTAACCTTTTTTGAAAACCATGATCATCATCGAGTAGAACCTTATCCTGTTCTTGCAAGGTGGCGGGATGATATCCATCTTACAATCGCATCTATCGCTGATTTTCAGCCTCATGTTACCTCCGGTCAAGTGGCACCTCCCGCTAATCCGTTAACCATCTCTCAACCGTGTATTCGTTTAACCGATGTTGATGCAGTTGGTCGTTCAGGCCGTCATCTGACAACATTTGAGATGATGGCACATCACGTATTCAATCGTCCTGATGATGGTGAAATGTATTACTGGATGGAGGAATGTGTAGCATTTTGCCACTCTATGCTGACAGAAACGTTTGGAATCATTGACAACGAAATCACGTATGTGGAAAATCCATGGTGTGGTGGCGGGAATGCAGGTGCTGCAGTTGAAGTCATTGTCGGAGGGCTCGAGTTGGCAACTCTTGTATTCATGAATCTTGAGGAGTCAGAAGACGGTGATATCGAACTCAAAGGAGACCGATATCAAGAGATGCCTTTGCAGATTATTGACACCGGTTATGGGTTAGAGAGATTTTGTTGGGCAGCAGCAGGAACACCTACTATTTACGAGGCGATTTACCCAGAAACTGTTGAGTGGCTAAAAGAGATTTCCGGATTCTCAAAAGTTGCATCTCAATGGCCGGACTTGAATCTTAACCAACTTCTCGGCGAGATGAGCCGGCTCAACGGCATCATGAACATTGAACCTGGAGTCGATGCAGAAGAGCTTTCTCAGTTGTTTATTTCTCGACTAGCAAAACGCGGAGTTGATTTAACGCATGAACAGTTCATTGCAATAACTGAACCTTTGTCTCGGGTTTATGCTATCCCTGATCATCTCCACGCGTTAACGCACATGCTCGGCGATGGACTGGTTCCTTCAAACGCAAAAGCAGGTTACTTGGCACGTATGCTGGCCCGACGAATTTTACGTATGCGTGACGATCTTGGAATCGAGGTCTCCCTATCAGAACTGATCAACCATCATCTCGATGTCAATATGACGGGACATGATATGAAACAGACTCGTGAAGGGTTACTGACGATCATGAACCTCGAAGAAGAGCGCTACAGTGAGGTGTTAAGAAAAGGCTCCAACCTCATCAATCAGTCGTTAAAGTCAATTGACAAGGGTAGTGAACAATTACCTGACGACTTGCTCTTCCAACTCAACGACTCTCATGGATTACCTCCTGATATGGTCGTCAACATGGCTCAAAAGAATGGATGGAAACAACTTCGATTACGAACAGGTTTCTCTGCTGAAATGGCAGAGCGTCATGCAAAGATGGCGAAAGCAGCTGCAGCAACAACCCAGCAATCGTCCCTGATTGAAACTCTTCCATCATTCCCAAATACAGTTCAATTGTATTACCTCGATGTTCAACAGCGTAGCTTTGATTCAAGTGTTCTTGCATCAATACCATTGAGTGAAGGTGTTGGCCCCGATGGCGCTACGCATGCAGTTGTTCTTGCAGAATCTTGCTTTTATCCCGAGGGTGGAGGACAAGAGGGCGATTATGGATCTCTAACCACAGATGGCACTTCCCGCAAAGTATTGGATACTCAAATTGAGAATGGGCTTATTCTTCACTTGTGCGATGGCCCTCTGGAGATTGGAGATCTCGTGCACGGCTCCATCGATTGGCGTCGTCGGAAACAACTCATGGACCATCATACTGCAGTTCACATTGTCGGAGGTGCTGCTCGTAGAATACTTGGTCCTCATATCTATCAAGCGGGTGCAAACAAATCAACCGAACTTGCCCGGCTTGACATAACACATTACCGCCGACTTACACGAGATGACCTCGATGCAATAGAAATTCTTGCAAATGAAGTACTCGGTCAAGTGTCTCGAACGGAGAAAACCATTCTCCCTCGTCATGAGGCTGATAAAAAACATGGATTTGATTTGTATCAAGGTGGGGCTCCGAAAGGAAACGAAATCCGAGTTCTTCGAATTGCAGATCATGATGTTCAAGCATGCGGGGGGACACATCACGATGAACCAGGCCAAATTGGTTCCATTCGTGTCATTCGCTCCACTGCAGTTCAGGACGGAGTTGAGCGATTGCACATTGTTGCGGGTGAAACAGCTCTTCAATATGCACGTGAGCAAGATGAACTTTTGCGAATGACCTCTCAAACTTTTGCAGTTCCAACGGAAGAGCTACCGAAAACTGCTGAACGATTTTTCAGTGAATGGAAGGAGCAACGAAAGAGAATTGAACAACTCGAAGCCGAAATTGTCCGACTAAGGACTTCCGGAGGAGGTGATGACTCAGTCGTCATTGATGGTGTTCGAATCGTTATCATGGAAGTTGAAGGCAATCTCAAAAAATTGACCTCAATGTTGCAAGAGTTAACCCGAGACGTCAATACTCCAACCTTAGCAATTCTTGGTTCCAGAGAAGGTGGAGGTAAACTCATGGTTGCAACTACTGAACATACAATCGCTGCGGAACGGTACAATGCAGTTGAAATTCTTCGCTCAATCATTCCCCACATCAAAGGAGGTGGAGGCGGCCGACCTACAATGGCACAAGGTGGAGGGAGCGACCCAGATGGACTGGATGATGCGTTCCAAGCAGCGAAAAGCCTTGTTCAATCTTGAAGCGACTCTAGAGCAATTCGATCAAATTCCGAAGCAGCATTCCTTATTGCTTCTTGGAGGGGAAACCATGCAGCCTCCGCGATTTCATCTTTTTTCACTTTCAACTCATCAATGGATCCATTCCATCGGCCACAATATGTGAAACTCATGAATGACACTCCGTCCCTGAAGAAGGTCCTTTGTGTAATGACTGGTTGAATCGGCTCAAGTTCAACCGTTATGCCCAACTCCTCTTCAGTTTCGCGTACACAGCCTTCTTCTGGCTCTTCACTATGGTTCATGTAACCGCCTGGTAAACTCCAGCAACCTTTGAAAAATCCACGCTCAACTTTAGCCATAAGGACATGATTTTTTTCGTTTCGAATCATAACCTTCGAAACAAGTCTGTGAAGTGATCGATAGACTGCTTCTCGAGCCAATGGATGTACGGCATTATCGGAGACAACCTTGTCCTTCCAAGTCCAATGCTGGGGCCAATCAATGAGAGGACTTCCATGTACGATTGTGTATGTTTCTCCATCAAAATTGATGTCGGTTTGTCGCTCTTCATCCCATGGTATCTTCATGTTCTTGACTTCATCTATTGTTGGAAAACGAATGCTAACATCCTGTGTTGTGCGGCCCATAACACAATCTTGAGGTCCTTTGCCATGTTCATCGACCAGCAAGAGTTTGCCATCGTGTTCGAGATAGACCACTGTTTGGGGGTGCATAGCCTGTGGTCGTGGTCGTCCCTCATGAATGCTCGTCTTTACTGGAATGAATTGAAGTAGGACCATAATGTCGTCGAGACATGCAAGTTGAGGACATCCGGCCCGAGGGATGGGCCTGCACATATCTCATCTCAAACAATGGTCAAGCAGTACTTATTGATCCTGTATGGGACTACATTCATCATTATGAGTCAATTCTTGATTCGCGAGATCTCGAATTGGTTGCTGCAATGGCGACACATACACATGCAGACCACATTACTGCATGTTTCACCCTTTCTCAAGAAAATGATATTCCCTTTTACATGTGGAAGGATACAAGTTCTTTGGGCGTGACGGATTATGTTGATGAATCAACAAAATTGACGATTGCTGATGTAACATATTCCTTTCATCATGTCCCAGGACATACCAGTGATTCTATGATTATTGAAATCGAAGGGCACATTTTCACTGGAGATTTCTTATTCAATGGTAAGGCAGGCGTTGGTCGTGATGATCTTCCAAGCGGACGATTATTGCAACATTGGAATTCAGTTCAATCACTTTCCGGATTGGCGGATGACCTTCTGGTTTGTAGCGGTCATGAACCACCAGGAACGCAACTTCAGACGCTTGGCTGGAACCGGGCCAATAATCCAATATTGCTGATGGACACGTATGAAGAATTTGCAGAATGGCAGAGGAAAACTGCTGAACAACTCGGTTCAGTATCGAAAATCAAAACTGCCCTGCCCGCAAACTTATTTGCAGAAATTCCAGATGAAATTCCATGGATTTCACAGTAAGTGCAAACACATTTGAAGTACGTTCAAGTGGTTCAATCATGGCCAAATCTCAACGTAAGAAAATCGGCTTAGTTTTTTTCCTTCAGCTGGTGTTTCTGCTTTCGCTTTCATCCCCTCTTGTTCAGGGAACCAACCCATATGGTGATACTGAGAAAATGGATGCAGCACTTGAATCAGCATTACAAACTGTTCACGACGATGACCAATTGTTCGAGGTTATTTATCAACTCCAAACTCCAGTGACCACCGATGATTTGAATCAGATGCAAAAGATGGGATTGAATCATCTGAACGATGCCAAACTCATCAACGGAGGACTGATTGAAGGAACTGCGGATGTTTTTCGTCACCTCTCAACATGGCACCGAGTAAAATATCTTGAATTGAACCGTGAATTGGACTTCTTCTATTTACCTCCTGAGTGGGGTGGAGATCCAACCGATCCATCTCTTATGATGCATGAAACGACCCATGTCGTTCGGGCAACTGATGCATGGCATCGTGCAATTATCGATGTTGATGGGTCTGTTCAATTTGATATTGACAATGCTTTCACAGAGTGGGATGGAGATGGAACTGCAATCGTTGATCTTGATACTGGAGTCGATTCCGGTCATCCTGACTTTGATTATCTTCACCCTTGGACCGGGGAGAAAGTTCTCTATTCTGCAAAATGGAACGGAGTCTGGGTTGAAACTCGGAACTCGGATACATCTTCAGGACACGGAACTCACGTTGGTGGGACAATAGCTGGGAATGGCGATGCCTCCGCTGGTCGACGTGCAGGCGTCGCTAAGGGAGGTCAAATGGTCGCTCTCGGCACAGGTGATGGCGCCTCCATCTTCGCTGCAGAGCAAGGACTTGAATGGACTTATGAGCACTCAATACCTTCACAAAACACAAATCATATCCGAGTTGTATCAAATTCATGGGGTACGGATGGAGACTACGATCCAAACGGTGCAATCGCTACAATTACAGACAAACTCACATTCGATAATGGAGTTGCTGTGATTTTTGCAGCATCCAATTCAGGTGGTTCTGGAGGAGGGGGCGAATGCAGTGGGGATTTACGAACAAACGTTTACGCAAATACTCCATCTGCTATCTCAGTTGCTGCATTGACCCATGATGGTTCACAAGTTACATCGTTTTCATCGCGAGGTTGCATGAATCAACAACATACTTGGCCAGATGTTGGCGCGCCTGGTCGCGATATATGGGCAACAGCGCCCCGCGGTACAGCAATTGATGCGAGTACACGTACACAAGGAGATTTGTACTACATGGCCATCTCAGGTACGTCAATGGCAACGCCTCACGTAGGGGGCATGGCCGGTGTCATTCTAGACATCGCACCCTCATTGGGAGTCGCAGATTATCATAGAGAAGACCACGATGAAGGCAACAGTCTTGTTGGTGGAGATGGGACCGCTGCATACGGTCAGTTTGAGGATTGGGATACAGCCGCATACTCACGTGTTCATGAACTGGAATTGATTCTTGAATTGACTGCACGATACGAAGGGATGGCGAATTCTTGTGAGGATGGAAATAGCGAGGATTCATGCAATGATATACCTGAAGAATGCTATCGCTCCGCTACCGGTGAATGTCATGACTGGCGAATTGGCCATGGATTAACAGATGTGGATGCGGCTGTTGCGTTGGCTCGAACCCTTGAATTAATGCGAGACCAAGATGGCGATGGATTTGTGGATCATCCTGAATACACAGTTTGGGATGCATGGGAAATTTACGAATCAATGATGGTTGAACAATCAATTCCTGTAAATACTGACCGTGTTAGCCATAGTTGGAAGGGCGATTGGAATCACTTCAACAATGGTGCAACAGGGGCGGTCTATTACACTGAAGATTCGCATTATGTTTGGATTCCAAACGGAACCAAACAAATGGAAGTTCGTTTCGCCCCTACTGAATTTGATCTGGATACAGCCCAAGGTGGTGCACTGCAGATTGAAGTTGATCTTGGAGAAGATGGTAACAATGATGCTCAAGGTGCTTGCACCCGTGTATCGGATACCTGGATATGTGAACTCGATGTCGAATCCTCTCATTGGAACAAATGGGCGCATTTTGATGTGGTTGGCCAAGCCTTTACACTGTTTGGAATAGTGAATGATCCTGAATTCTTTGAATCCAGTATTCCATACACCGTTGACGTCACATTAACACTTGATTTGAGCGAGCCAGTTGATATATCGATTGAACAGCGACCAGATTTTTACTCAGACCTTGATCCTGCTGACCCCTCAGAAGTGTACGATTCGGATTACGATGGAATGCTAACATTCACTCGCCCCGTTTACGACCAGCAAGCAGTTTCGTTATTGATTAAGCCAAAAGTTGTTGACAATTCGGATGATGCTGATGGTTTCTTTTCGTCTCTAGGCGCTCTCTTTTCCGATTACCTTGGCGCCTCTAGTTTCTTCTTCGCATTTGTTTTGCTCAGTGCAATCGGAATCGGATACCTTGTTCGTTCAAGTCGAATTGATGAGCCGAAAGTCTTGATTTCGAGTTCCATTGATGCTGAACTTCTCGAGGACTAGAGTGGGTTTTGAGGAGCTTGCTTTGGGTCGCTACTTGGCATGGAATCAAGATCTTCAAACGTTAATTCGCCTGTGTGAATTTCCTCTATTTCCTGCAAACGCTCTGCCATTGGTTTCCGAACGATGAACTCGATTCGCCCCTTGCTTCGTGTTAAATCATAGGACAAGGGGTCGAGTGTTTCGATGACTTGTTCCTCAAATAAACGTTGAACTTTACGACCCCTCCATGATGAATATCCCCATTGATACGCAATACCAACAATCGCAGCTCCGTACAGAATCGCCAAGAATGTTGTAGCAAATAATGCTGCATTTCCTCCTCTTGCTTCTTCAAGTAAATCTCGGCCAAGCAAGAAAATTAAACCGACACCGACCAAGGGTTTCAGCAACGATTCAACCCATTGATCGATCGGAATCAATCGACCTTTTGATGGGTCGACGAAGACGAGATCTGTCTCAAATGCTGTTGACAAAACTCCGACCAATGCTAACAATGCTATGTAAAGTAAGGACGAAAGGATGATTTCCGTACCAAAATTATCCAACTTGAAGATCCAATGTACGATAAGGTAAGCAAACAATCCCAAAAAGACACCTCTTGGAACCTTGTGGAAATGTTCGATGTGTTGCGAAAATTCAGTATAATTTCGTTCACGTTGAGGATTCCCTCGATGTGCTTGTGGAATGTGGATAATTTGCCAATGCATACTACGTTCGATAAAACTCATAATTCGGATTAAAATCCGTTGACGAATAAGAATAAATTCAACCACAAGGATAACTGGGAGACCAACGAGCATAACGGGAAGTGCTACGATGAATGCAAGGGGAAAGATGATCAGAGCTGGAAGAATGAGAAAATGCGAAATTGAAAGTGGATTCAATATATCCGCCTCAATTAACCTCTGCCGAGAGGGAGGTAGGCGAAGACTCCGTGCAACATCATTCAATGAATTTCTGTAACTTTCCAATTGGCGTCCCGAGTCAATAATTTGTCGCACCGTGGTCCTATATTCAGTTTCTTCGTGCCCGACACCAATCCAATACTGCCAGATAAATCGCAATGGAATCGCTGCAAGCAGAGGTACAGCAAGAATGCTTAATGCCCAGAGTAGAGACTGAACATCGACTTCAGCTGCCATGGGCTCACTATCTTTGCCGACAATTATCCTTCCTATCAATCCATTGTGTGGTTCAAATACCAACCCAATGTTCTAACACCCGCTTGTTCACCTAGCCACATGCGAAGGATTGCAGTCACTGACGGTATGGCTCCAGAAGCGGTTCGAAGACTCGAGCAAGCTGGATGCGAAGTCGTTCAAGAGTTCATCGAGCATCAAGATCTGGTCAATGGTGCACTCGGTTCTTTTGATGCGATTATCGTTCGAAGTGCAACAAAAATTTCCGAAGAGATGCTCTTGAAAAGCCAACCTCGTTTGAAAGTGGTTGCTCGTGCTGGTGTTGGAGTCGATAACATCGACGTTTCAGCAGCATCCTCGTTGGGATTGCCAGTCGTGAATGCTCCTCGTGCAAGTACTCAAAGCGTAGTTGAGCTCACAATCGGACATTTGCTCGGATCTTTACGATTCATTCCAAAAGCCAACCGCTTGCTGCGGTCTGGAAGGTGGGCGAAAAAAGAGCTCAAGGGAACTGAACTCTTTGGAAAGCGACTAGGTCTAATCGGGTTCGGCCGAATTGCGCAAGGCGTTGCGAAAGTAGCTCAGGCCTTCGGTATGGAAGTGCATTCTTATGACCCATATCTCCCACAATCTGTTGCTAAAAAAGCAGATGTTACGTTGCACAAAAACGTCGATGACCTCTTCAAAATCTGTACCCACATATCGATTCATTGCAACTTGACTGAAGAAACTCATCACTTGATCAATGAAAAGCGGATTGCTATGATGCCGGGTGTAGATCCGTTCAATCTCAAATGTGGAAATCATATCGTCAATTGCGCTCGTGGTGGAATTGTGGACGAAGACGCAGCACTCGTGGCTCTTGAGTCTGGTCAGTTAGCATCACTTGCTCTTGATGTTTTTGAACATGAACCTGTGGATTCATCATCACCATTGCTTCAACATGAAAACTTTCACGGAACACCCCACATTGGAGCAGCGACAATCGAAGCTCAGCGACGTGTAGGATTGGATATCGTTGATGCAGTCCTCGTCGTACTTGATGGCGGTATTGCAGATACAACCGTCAACCGAAGCGAACTTGCTTGATCATTTTTACTTTTCAAGAGGGGTTCTCAGAAACTTTCCCTATGTGTCGTTGTTGTTTACGCATGGGTCGAACAGTTCCAACATGGCGTGGTCGCGTTGAACAAGAAATAGAGATGCTCGTGCCGTATCGGCGTGTTCTTTCAAGTGATGATCAATGTCGCTTCGATACGATGCTTCATCATGTCCGAATACGACGGGCTGCGGGAGGTATGCTCCCCGTCCATGAAGCATGGAAGCCAATGCTTCTGTCGATGCTTCTTGGAGCTCACGAACGCATCCAAGAACTTGAGCAACAACTTGCACTGCTCCAGAAAAACTTCCAGTCGTTCGGTGAAGAAGATGGACAATGAGGTTATTGGATGGATCTTAGACGTACACCTTTGTTCGGCACAGCAGGAAATACTTGTTTGGATTGCTACTGAAGCCGGTCCAGTCGTTGAACACCGTGAGACATGGCATCCTACCTTCCATGTATCTGGTAATCGAAAGGATCTCCAGAATTTGATCGACTGGTTATGGCAGCCAGAACTTCGTCTTCGTTACGGAGTTGAAAGTTATGCATTTGAGATGAAACGAACGGAACTGGGTTCCTTCGATATGCAACATCTGCTCAGCATTACGCTCCACTCATGTGCAACACTGCGTTCGTTGGCAGAACACATCGATGCGCGTGGTGAACATGTACGTTTCACGTTGTATTCTGTTGACGTACGTCCCGAGCAGCAATTTCTCACATCAAAGCGATTAACCATTGGCTCATCTGTACGACTGCATGACAATCAGTTGACACCGTTCGAGAGGACTTCCCAACGGCGAGACTGGCGTTGTTGTCGACTCGATTTCACTTCAGCGTCAGCTCATGAATCGTTCGAAATCCGTGTTGTTCCGTGCGACACTTCAGGCAACATCATCGGAACTGAGTCCGTATTCGTGCTTTCTGAATCGGGACAACTGTCGAAACTCGAACAATGGTTCAATAATTTCGATCCAGATCTTGTTCTTTCAGTTCGCGGAAATACGGAAGGATTCCCTCGCCTTCTTTCCTATCTTATGGCAAAGAACATCACGCTCTATCTTGGGCGTAACAAAACACCTCTTCGCCAAGTCGGATCCACTCGGATTCTTTCGTCCTATGGCAACGTTTTGCGTAGTGACCCTCAGTTTCCTCTTGAAGGCCGTATACATATCGACCTCTCTTCGAGTTTTATGTTTCGAGAAGGCGGGCTTGATGGGTTGTATGAACTTGCTCATGTTTCTGCAACTCGAATTGGTGACGCTGCGAGAAGATCTCCTGGTTCGGTTATCAGCGCAATCCAATACAGGATGGCGATGGAGGATCACATACTTGTGCCCTGGAAGAAAACACGTCCAGAGGATACAAAATCTGCCTGGGATTTGTTGCAGTCCGATCGAGGCGGACTCTACTTGGACAGTCGCCCAGGAGTCTATGCAAACGTGATTGAACTTGATTTTGCAAGTCTCTTTCCGAGCATCATTGCAACACGTAATATTTCTCCCGAAACTCTGAATTGCAGCTGCTGTCAACCAATTCAAAACAGCAAACCTCTCCCACTCCATCCAGATGAAGCAAAGAAACGATTCCAAGTACAAGAGCAACAGTGGAAATCTGCTAGCCTAGCTTTTCCCCAAAGATGCACAACCGCATTCCAGGTTCCAGAACTCATGATGCATACGTGTGGGCGAAGGCACGGATTTCTTGGTCGTGTTGTGGCTCCACTTATCGAACGCCGTCGCCGCCTCAAGCAACAAAGTGTTGTCAAAGGTGATGCTGCAGATCGTCAACAAAATGCTCTCAAATGGCTTCTTGTTACCTGTTTTGGTTATACTGGCTATCGTAATGCACGTTTTGGTCGAATTGAGGCACATGAAGCAATCTGTGCATGGGCTCGGGAACTTCTTTTGCAAACGATTGAACATGCACGAAAACATGGTTGGGAAGTTTTGCATGCAATTGTGGATTCCATTTGGATTCGCGACGTTGAGGGCCGTTCGCTTGAAGAACAACATGAATCCGCCATGGAATTGGCCGAATATGTGCATTCAGTGACAGGGATTCCTCTTGAATATGAGGCGACATATCGTTGCATTGCATTTTTGCCCAGCCGAATGCACAGTGGTGGATCATTAACCAAGTACTGGGCTTATGGTAACGAGGGTATGAAAATACGGGGTTTGGAATTACGACAACACTCAACGTGTGCATGGATTGCTCGATTGCAGAAACAGGCATTGCACATTCTCTCAGATACGGATGATTTGGTCGAAGGTATTCCGAGTTATCGAGTCCAATCTCGAATTCAACGTCTTCTTCTTGACGCAATAAACCAATTGGAACAACTGCAACTTTTTCCACGTGATTTAATCATCACACAACGTATTTCGAGAAAACCAACGTCTCGCTCTCCAAAGACCGTTGCAATGATTGCCTATCGCAGATCGAAGCATCTTGGTTTTTCGATTGGAATGGCTTCAAAAGTTCGCTTTGTTGTTTGTCAAAAAGACAAGATGAATCCTCTACAGAGAGTTGTTCTTGCTCAAGAATGTGAACATCTTACATATCCTCTCCGTAGCATTGATGTTGACTATTATCGACGATTAGCAATACGTGCAATTTGGGCTATTTTAGGTCCATTTGGATGGTCTGAGGACGAACTTCTCAATCGATCATTTCTTCGCTTAGATCATTGGATGTGATTCCATTCAAGGCATGTAACGTCGTTTGATAATCGACTGGTTGAACCTCAAGAAGATAGTGTTCTTGGTTGCCCGAAATATGGAGTCGTCTTTGCTTTCGATCAACCCATCTTCCTTCCAACTTTTGCTTGAGATAAGGACGCATTGTGTGTTTGAGTTGTTTATGCAACGGTGATGTTGTTCGACCATCCAGAACAACAACAGTGCAATGTTGAGATACATTTTCGAGGCATGCTAAACAATGGCGCATAATTGAGCGTGATTCAAAACTCTTAATTTGTTCATCCAAAAACATGGCCATCATACCATCGACAACGATGATCGACGCCTTTGTGAGTGCTACTTCATGTTGAACTCTTTCGATTAGGGCACGAAGTTGGTGCAGTGTGAATCCTCGTCCTATGTACAATCGTCGTAAACTCTCTTCAATGGAACAATTTAGTGAACGCATAGCGGGAAAAAATCCACATGGATCGAACCTGTGACCTCCATCAATCCAATGCACTACATGGCCTTGAGAAAGAAACAATGCTGTCCAATTCTGAACAACAACACGAATATCCTTGCCAAAGAATCCTGGTCCTTCAAGTAGCGTTATGCCCGAAGACGGAATCTGCAATTCCTTACTGCTCTGACTGATTGGATGCATTCTCTCACCGAGTATTGGCAATCGTTGAATTCAAACCTCAGTGTTTTCCGAGAGGGTACTCAAAAAGTGAAGGATGAATTTCAAACACCGCCGACAATAGTAGCGTTATGTGCGTGAAGAGCGAATCATCATCCACTGTGATCTCGATGCCTTTTTCGCATCGGTGGAAATTCTACATCATGGATTTCCAGAAGATGAACCATTGATTATTGGTTCCGACCCAATGCAAGGGCGCGGCCGCGGGATTGTATCCACCTGCAATTATGTTGCCAGAGAGTATGGCGTTCGTTCTGCGATGCCTATTTCAGAAGCTTGGCGAAGGTGTCCAGGACATCCGTTCGGACCAGCTCGATATATTCGTGGAACCCGTTCACTGTATTCGATGGCTTCTCGTCGAGTCATGAAATTGTTACGAACTTCTTCAGATAAATTCGAACAAGCAAGCATAGATGAAGCGTATCTTGATGTAACGGAGAGTGTTGATGGTGATTGGGATGAAGCAATGGCACTTGCACGACGTTTACAGAGACGAATTCAGGAAGTCGTTGGATTAACGGCATCGTTTGGAATAGGCCCGACTCGAATTGTTGCGAAGATGTCATCTGAAATCAACAAACCGAACGGTATGTATCGAGTACTTCCTGATGAACTCTCAGATTTTTTCAATCAAAGATCTGTGCGTGAGGTGCCAGGTATTGGTCCAAAAACAGCCAACACACTCGCAGAATGGGGAATAATGACTATGGATGAGGCTTCAGAATTGGGGGAATTAGCACTCGTACGTATGACGTCTCCAAGATTTGCTTCGTGGTTATTGCGGGTTGTTGATGGTTCAACTTCCAACGAAGTAAGTCCACTGAAATCTCGTCGTTCGATCGGAAAAGAACGAACGTTTTCTGAAGACCAAAGTGATCATGAACATGTCCTTGAGTTGCTTGAACAATTGACAATAGGAGTTATGCAGAAAGCAAGAAATGAAGGGATTGCAGGGCGACTAGCAGAGGTGAAAATCCGATACACTGGTTTTGAAACACACACCCATGGGCGCTCAATACCCGTGGCCATGGATGATTCGGATGTTTTTTTACGCCAAGTTCGCCGCCTTTTTGCTGAAAATGTCCATCAAGATGAGAACATACGACTTATCGGTTTTCGATTGGGGCAACTTGAGGAATTGGAATTCCGACAAAGTACACTGAAATTTGATGGTGAATCAGAGTAACTTGTGCATACGCGTTAGTGTCTGTCGGAATTCTTCAAGTGAGTCTGGAATAAGAATGCCTTCAATTTCAGCGTTGAGTGATAACCCGTTTTCTTTTTTGGTTTTCCAAACTTCGCTGTTGAAATCTTCAATATCAGCAGTTTTTGCATTCAAATGCTCTTGTATCATTGGAACCTTGGGAAAAGCGTCTGTGTCAACGGCACTCTCATTGTACAAGGTTGTTGAGATATGATGGCAAAAGAAGGGACAAACTGGACTAAATGCTGCGAGAAAGTTCTTCATGATGAGATGGATTGTCCAGGCAGCATGTTGATCGCCATCATAAAGTCTTGATTTTGCCATTTCCAACCAATGTGAAGGCAGAATACCTGTTCCAAACGTTTTGAGTGCTTGTGTTGCCGTGTAAATGTCAAGATTTTTCCAAGCAGATTCAACGGTGTTCATCATAGCGGCAAATTCTGATTGAATCCATTCATCCTCGATTGGATATGGGGTTGAAGGTTCGTGTTCAGGACAATCAAATTGGCTTGCAAATCGAGCGACATTGAACAGTTTGGTTAAAACACCGAAATACTTCGATTCTATTTCCTCGGGATTGATGTGGAAATCGTCCCCAACTTGTGCTTCGCAGGCTTTCCATAATCGGAAACATTCGCTTCCAATTTTGTTGGCTTTCAGATGAACAGAGCCATCAGGTCCACGAACTTTCCAAGAACCAGTTCGACCGCCAGCACCACATTCCAGAACGCTATCAGCATCAATTCCATTACCAAGCGATTTGGACATTTTTCGTCCCCAAGGATCCATCCCCAGACCATCAATCCATACGTGTTCAAATCCAGGTTTGTCGAGTAAAAGTGCTGATTTAAGTAAGGTATAGTACAACCAAGTTCGAACAATTTCTTTCCCCTGTGGTCGCAATGCGGTTGGGAATGCATTTTCGAATACTTCTGGTTGGTTGAGGTACCCGCTGACGAAAAGGTTCGAGTTGGATGAGTCCATCCAAGTATCAAAGACCTTTTCCTCTCCACGAATTGTACCTAATTCAGATTCAAGTTCGGAGTATGCGCCAATGTCTTCCCTTGTATCGCGACGCAACACTCGGGAACCTTTGGGAGGCGAATCCTTCCATGGCTGGACATAAATTCCAGCTGGAGGAACAATGATGTGGTTTTCGTCCTCAGAGTACCAAATTGGAATTTCGGTATGGTACCATCGCCGTCGAGAAATGGGCCAATCAATCGTGATGTTTTCCATCCAGTCCAATAAAAATTGACGATTCCGTGGTGGATGGAATTCGATTTCTTTGATCAACTCTAGGAGCCTGTCTTGAACATGAGTTTGTCGTACATACCATTCTTTGAGCAATATGATTTCAACAGGATTTTTCCCTCGTTCAGAAACTGGAATTTCTTGTTGTCTTTCTTCAATGGAAACAACGTTGTTTTCGATCTCAAGTAATTCAATTGCTTTTGCTCTCGCTTCAATGACTTTCAAACCTTCCAATGGTCCTGCAATAGATGTCATGCATCCGTTGAGGTCAATCGCTTGGAAAGGCGTTAAACCAAGTTCTCTAAACACAGCGACATCATTTTGATCACCGAATGAACACACCATCAGGATTCCGCTTCCAAACTCAGATTTCACAGAAGGATGTGTTTGAATTTCAACGGATTTTACTCGTCCATTTACGGGCAGTGGTAGTGTGACCTTCTTTCCAATGAGATGTTTGTATCGTTGATCATCAGGGTGGACAACTACGACTCCACACGCACAAATCATTTCTGGTCGTGTTGTGGATATGACAAGTTCTTCACCGTCTTCCGTTTTCCAACGAACATCAACCAATTTTGTTAACCGTCCAACACGTTCTACTTCTGCATCTGCGATTGTTGTTCCTTCAACAGGATCGTAGATGTTCGGGCGCAAATCTTCGACGATATCTCCCTTCTTGAAGAGTTCAATAAAAATGGATTGTGTTACTGAACGATAGTCAGGTGCATCAGTCAAGTATTCTGCAGCAAAATCACAAGATAATCCGACGCGAGCAGCGGTTTTACGCATAGCTTGTGTAAATGCCTCTATTGTGTCTTTACATAATGACAAAAATTCCTCTCTATCATACGTCTTCATTTTCCGTTTTGTATTCTTTTCAACTGTAAATTCGATGTTGATACCGTTACGATCTACTCCCCAAGGGAAGTAGACTTCTTTTCCAAGTAAGCGCTGGGAACGCGCTAAAACATCGATCATCGAATATTGAGCTACGGCTCCAATATGCCAAGTTCCTGATGGATATGGTGGTGGTGTATCGATAACAAATACTGGCTTTCCACTGTCAGGATTAAACCCGTACCGATTCTGGTACAGCTCTTCATCTGCGTAGTGATCTTCTTGGATTTTCTTCTCGAGGTCTATTGACCATCTTTTTTCTGGAAGTCGTGGAGTTCCCATGCTTTACACCGGCCCTGGCCCCTGTAAATGGGGGGGTCCAGTCTCTCCTATCGATGTAGGTTTTTCAACGGTTCCCTCACATCTCGACGGCAATTCTTTGAATGAAGGACCCGAGGGGTAACTGGGTTGGATGATGTCGGATGACCTCGATGACAAAACTTCTCCCTCAAAAGAGGAAGACATTGGGCGCATTCAGGCACTTGCTGAATACAGTAAAAACAAGATGCGTGTTGCATCAGTTGATATTTCTGCACGAGTAAAAGACTTCAATGCCAAGAAAGCAGTTGACGCAGTCTTGGAAGCCCCGAAAAGGTTGAAAAGAGAATGGCAAAAATCTGGCGCTACTGGTGCTATTACTCGATTTCCAATAGCAACAGTTGCCCTTTTTCTTATGATTACGCTGTATTTTGTCACGACTTCTGGTTTTCTTGATGATACACGATTTGATGATGATCCGAATGAACCTGCTCTCAATGTGAATGGTGATATGGAAGTCTATCTCCCCGACGGGAGCGAGGTCAAAGAACTCATTCGTATGGTGGAAAAAGACTGGACAACCAATGTAATGGTCGTTTACATCGAATCTGATAAAAATAACATTACGGACCAACGCATCCTACAAGAGATAAGTTACGTTGAGAAGAACCTTAACCCGTACGTATCCGATAACGAAAGCGACGATGTGATTTACATTTTGTCAATTTCAACTGTTTTGAAAGAAATCAATTCGAGTCTTCCACGTGTTCGTGATGCATTCATCACAGAACTTGGAAAACAGTGTCCTTCGGGGCAAGAAGTATGTGAAAATTTTGCAGCGAGTGTCATTACAGCCCTCTCTGCAGGCGATGATCAATTTGCAGGAGGATACGAGATTCCTTCTCAAACGACGATCGATTTGATTGTTGGTGAAATGTATGAAAACGACGGCTCACCAACCCCAGGTCTCGATAAATTGGCGAGAAACACAAACCCATGCAGCGCTTCGCCTGGAGACGAAGGTGCTGATGATAACGGATGCCTAGGAGGAGAAGACCTCAAACTCGATCGAGCAATTATGGCCGTGGCTGTCGTAGATACTGTTGAAGCAAAGGACATCATCAAAGCGACTCAAGAACGATTGGATAACATATCTGTTGAAGAACGACCTTGTGAATTTGACCAGAACGGTAATCCTGCTACGTCTGACCGATGCACGTGGGAAGATCTTGGTCTGAAAATGACACTTACTGGTCCTGTTCCGATTACAAATTCTGTTACCGAATTTTCATTCCGATTGTTTTGGGAAATTTTCCCAATGGCTGTTGTTCTTGTTGCTATAGGATTGTTTGTATTCCATTCAGATTTGCTCCAAGCAGGTATCTCTGGAATTCGTCCAATTCAAGGGCTAAAGGTTGTCATTATCGCAGGATTGCCCACGCTTTGTGCGGTTTTTTGGACGCTAGGAATTATCGGTGCAACGAACTATGAAGTCACAATGACCGTAATTATCGTTGGTCCAATTCTTCTTGCTTTAGGTGTATCATACGGCCTCCACATCACGAATCGCTACGCTGAGGAAGAAGGGACGCGTTCAGAGAAAATGAAGGCATCAATGCAATCCACCGGTCGAGCTGTATTTTTATCCGCAGTGACCACTGTTATCGGTTTCATTTCCCTTATATTCACGCCGATGGCGCCAATTAAAACAGT
>JAYXXD010000028.1:0-19137 GCA_036019775.1 Thermoplasmatota archaeon | reverse complement strand
ATGCTTCACCCGTTTCTCCATTGATCATGGTTTCACGGCCAGTGTGAGCGAGGCCGTTGCGAACCAAGCCATCACGAAGGCTGCTTTCCTTCTCTCCACGGAAGGCAGTTCCATCGATTCGACGTCCTTCCATAGCACCGACCTTACCACCGATCATTTCGAGAACGTGGGCAACGGTCATTCGTGAAGGAATTGCGTGTGGGTTAATGATCAAGTCAGGAACAACACCGTCTTGAGTGAATGGCATGTCTTCAGGCTCGACAAGTCGGCCGATGACACCTTTTTGTCCGTGCCGTGAAGCAAACTTGTCACCAACTTCAGGAACCTTGTGGCTTCGAACCATGACTCGAACCAGTCGTCCAGAGTTGTCGGATTCTGTAACATAGACATTGTCAACCCATCCCTTCTCGCCATGACGCACAAGCATTGAAGATTCTCGGCGTTCTTGTGCCATCAGGAAGGCCCCGCTGTTTGATTCTTCGAGGAATCGTGGAGGGCTGGTCTTTCCAACGAGGACGTCCCCGCCCTCGAGATAGGTTTCAGGCAGTGGCAGACCATCGTCTTCGAGATGGAAGTAAGCTTCTGCTGGTTTCAATCCTTTGACTTCTGTCAATTTGTTACCGGGCTTTTCGATTTCCTCGACTTGACCGCCTGGGAATCGACGTCGCTCAGCGTTGTAGGTTCGGTTGAAGGTTGAACGACCAAGTCCACGGTCAACCGATGCACGGTTCATGATGACAGCGTCTTGCATGTTGTAGCCGTGCAAGGACATAATTGCCACAATGAAGTTTTGTCCACCAGGGCGCTCATCAAAGTTGGTTGTGCGCATGGCATCGGTTCGTACAATCGAACGATGCGGGTAGTGAAGGATATGGGCGCGAGTGTCAGGGCGCATGCGGTAGTTTGCGCTCGGCAATCCCAAGGATTGCTTGACCATTGCAGTTCCACCGGTAACACGTGGTGTCGAGTTGTGTTCAGGGTACGGAATGAGCGAAGCACAGACTCCGAGAACCAGTTGAGGGTCTATTTCGACGTGTGTATGCTCGGGCGTGTAAAGTAGAGGAACATCAAACTTAGCAACTTCGATGCTACCGTTTGGCATGCGTACCTCTGCTTCGATAGAGGCAATATCTACGCCTGGCTCTCCAAGGTTTGTCCAACGAATGGTTTCGTGAGTAACAGGTCGGCCTTGAAGAGGACCTTCTGGGACAGTCTCAGGGAGGACGAATGGTCGAGGTGCGATGTACAGATCTTCTTCTTCCTCAGCGTCAACCCATTCAACGATACCGTCAATGACCAAATCACGGAAGGTGATGGTTCCGTCTGCAAGACCTGTAAGATGACTGTTCTCAAGACGAGGTGCTCCATCGTAAAGAATCAACAGAGGACGGAGGATTCGACCTTTGTCGGTGTTGATGAAAATGTCGCGGTTCTCTTTATCGTGTCGAATTGAAACCTCTGAAGGAATAGTACCACGACGGCGGCTGTTCTTGAATTGGGAAATGAGGTTCTTCCCGTTCTTGTGCATTCCGTAAATGTCACCATTCACGTGAATTCGGTCTCCATCGGTCCAATCTTTCGGCTGGTAGACATCCAACTCATCAAGGCGTTCTCGGACTTCCTGCGGATCGACCTCTTCAGAAATGTCAACCATTTGCGCTGCATTCTTGACAAGACCACAGTTTTGTCCTTCCGGAGTCTCGTTTGGACACACACGTCCCCAGTGTGTAGGGTGAAGGTCGCGAGCTTCGAAGTGAGGTTGACTTCGAACGAGTGGTGAGGTGACTCGGCGCATGTGCGAGAGTGATGCAAGGTATGTTGTTCGATCGAGAAGTTGACTCACACCAGATCGGCCTCCAACCCAGTTACCGGTCGCAAGAGCGTGGAGGATTTTTGATGATAGAACATCGGGTCGAAGGCAGGAAGTAATCTTCAGTTCTCGCTTTCGGTTGTGATGTCGTTCCAATTGGTATTTGAGATCTCGAGCAAGTTGTCCTGAGGACACTCGGAACAAGTCTTCGATAAGGTCACCTGCAAGGCGGACTCGCTTGTTTGCATAGTGGTCCTTATCGTTTGGTTCGCTCTCATTGAGAGCCATTTCGAGAACTTGACGAACAATTCGGCCAAGGAAGATGGCCTTCTTCTTTCTGTCTTCAGGCTGGTCACCCAAGTGCGGCAACAACTCTCGGTCGAGGAGTTGGTTGACTCGAGCTTCTCGGTATTCCTTTTGCTGACCAGCAGCGAATTTCTTTTGCAACCATTCGTATGCTTCAGGCTCACTCTTGACAAAGAACTCTTCGTTGTCATTGACTTCGTTAATGTTGGCTACAATATACTTGAACGTCTCTTGTGGACCAGAAATAGCAGTGAAAATTTCTTGATCGTTTTCAATTCCGAGAGCACGCATCAACAAGACAACTGGAATAGGCGTGGTTCCTGCAGTACTGACCTTGACCATCAGCATACCATCTCGGCGCTTCTCAACAGTGAGAGGTTTACGCATACCGTTCTTCTGAGAGAAAATCTTTGCAACCTCTGTTCGCTTCGCTGTACGCTTGTTGATTTCGACTGTAACTCGATTAGGGGCTAAATCTTCCATTGAAATGAGGACACGCTCTGTTCCATTGATGATGAAATAACCACCGGGATCGAGAGGGTCTTCTCCCTTCTCTCGTAGAAGATTAGCAAGTACTGTTGCATCTTCGGGGGATTTGGTTGGTTCAAGTGTTCGGCCATCAGCGATGTGGCTTGGGTGAAGATGGCAACGTCGAGAACGAACCATGATTGGGATTGCTCCCACTTGGACTCCTTCTTCTGGGAAGGAAGCGACTCCGTTTCGATAAATCGTGAAGTCGATGGTTACTGGAGATTGATATGTTAACTTTCGAAGACGACATTCCATTGGAGAAGCGTTGTGGTATGACCCATTTGCTTCCCGGATGTTCGGAGCTCCTAGTGTGATGTTTTTCATGCGGATGACGATGTCCTGATCGGCAACGTCGAGCTTAATGTAGCCGCCAAGATCGTCGATGATTTCTTCATCCGTACCGACGCGGATGTTACGAATGATCCGCTCCATGCGTGACAATTGGTTGTCAGTCGATGGAATGCAATCGTTGTACGACGCAAGTTGGTGGTTCACTAAACTTCGTTCTCTGAAAAAGGATTCAATTATCTCTTGCATGATATCAACTCCAGGCTCAACTGCCCTCCACGATGAGGCGATAGGCAACTGCACTGCCAGCAGATTTTGATTGGCGAACAACTTTGAGGACACGATCTGCAATCCATCCTGCGGCCAATGGACGGTGATCAGGGTTGGCGGCAAGTGCTGCATTATCGATGGCTTCAGCCGCTTCCTTGATTGCTTGTACAACAGGATCTGAAATCAATACTTTTGGAAGAATTTCCTTAGCAAGACGGAGATTTCCATCTTCGTCAACTTCTTCGAGTCCCCATGGCGATAGTTCATCGCGTTCGATGTTGTATTGCTCTTCGGGCGTGATGTTGGCCGCACCGAGCAGTTCTTGATGGGGAACAAGTTCGTGATTGAGAGGGTTGAATCGGATGTTCACATCCGGACGATCGAATTCATCGATAGCCTTTGATGAAATGGTAATTTTCTTGCTTTTCTTAATGCGTGATCGTCGGTTGCCTTGGTCGGCGATAATCTGCATGATTTTGGTGAATGTTTCACTGTCTTTTCCGATACCAAGAATCTTCGCAATTTCATCGGCTGGCATACTTTTGATGTCAGCCATGTTTCTGTCCGTGGCGAGTTTGTGAGCGTATTCGTCGGAGACGCCGAGTTCAATCAATCGTTTTTTTGTTGCGCTCTTTACTACCATCCAACATCACCCCGCACAGCCCTCAACGTTGTGCTGCGGCGCAGTAGGCGGGCCCGACGGGGTTCGAACCCGCGACCATCGGGTTAAAAGCCCGACGCTCTACCTGACTGAGCTACAGGCCCAACGTTGCTTCTTGGGCTTTCATTCCGAACTACCCCCCATTCTTATACTTTACCGATACAAATACTCACATCCTTTGATGTAAGAAACGCTCTTTTAGGACCGAGCATCCCACTCAATTTTGAGAAGAAATGTTCGATTCGGAAAACACCCTCAAAGAGATCGAATTTCTCGATAGAAAAGAAGTCGAAGTTCTTGAGTGGAACTCGATGAATTTGAGTCTACCTCCAACCGTCTATCCGCCGAGAGAAGACACGCAGTTGTTGTATGATGTGCTGGAAACATTCGAACCATTCGGAACCAGCAAACTCTTGGAAATCGGATCCGGTTCTGGTGCACTCTCCATCGCTGCAGCAAAACGTGGTTGGTTTGTCGATGCATGCGACATCAACCCCTACGCAGTGGCTGCGACAAAATACAACGCTGAAACAGCAAATGTCAGCCTTAACGTCACCGAAGGAGGCATAGGCCCAAGCACAGAGAGTTTAGCTTCAATCGGAATTGAGCCAGGTGGATACGATATGGTGATTTGGAACATGCCGTATATCCCTGTTGAGGAGGTTGAAAATCAACTCCTGGGTCCGTTGGAAGAGAGTGCACTCATCGATACGCATCCAGAAGGATTGCTGAAGGTCTTTGCAAAACGTATGGCATCAAACTCTCTGTGTAAATTGAACGGCATAAGTTTGCTCGTTTGTCGAGGAATAATTGGATGGAAGCGTAGCCTGGATATCTTGCGCCAACATGGCCTTGCTGCTCGAGTGATTAAATCAACAAGATTCGACAATGGTGAGGAGATTTTTGTTCTTGCATCCTGGATTCCTTTTGTCGAATGCAAACATCATATTGTCGGCGAGATCGATTCGACCAATGCAGAAATGCTTCGAGGGTCATACGACGTCGGAGACTCATTGATGGCTCGAATTCAAACCAACGGAAGAGGTCGTCATGGAAATCAATGGGAGGACCATCCAAAATCGTTCAAATGCTCTTGGCTTATCAATGCAAAGAATTTGGTTGAAATTTCCCCTTTGCGACAACTTCACGTTGCCCAAGAAATGCATTTTGCTCTGAAATTCCAAGAAAAGCATTCCGAACAAATGCTTGTCAAGTGGCCGAACGACTTGCTTGTTCGTGTTGATGAGAAAAACAAATGGAGGAAATGCGGCGGTATTTTGTTTCAATCTCAATCGAAGGGAGAGGAACAAAAATTGGTTCTTGGAATTGGAATTAACACACAAAAAGAGAACCTTAGCACTGGTCAAGGGGCACTAACAGAAATAGGTATAGTAGAAACTTGGACTGAACTGTTCACAATTCTTAATGCTGTAGTGGCTTCTTTATTCGAGGAAAAGCATCCTGCACTCGTTGTGAAGTGGATTGAAACATATGATTCCAATTCTATGCTAAGTGAATGCATCTATAGAAATAAATTGCACCGGATCGTAGGCGTTTCATCGCATCATTTAACCATTCAAGACGAACAAGGTCATCTCATCGACGTTGAGGATGATGCTGGACTGGAATGGATTAATCTTCATCCGCAATGATTGCATCGAGCACTTCGTCTTCTTTGTCCATTTCATCGGATTTTCTTTTCATTACACCAGCAGTCGTAATCAGTGCTCCGAGAATATAAGGAACGAAGTTTAGAAAATACGCTCTCTCCAAATCGACGTCAATCTCTCCTCCCACATCCTCGGGCATTGTAATCTTCCAAGCCAGCTGTCCTCCCTTTGACTCGTAAGAGACTTTTGCTGGCGTAGAATCGTCGCAGAAGAGAGTTTCATCATAGACTTCTTCACCGTCTTCAAAAACTTCAATTCGAACATCGGATGCATTGTTTGCAAGGACCGTGATATCAATCACGTCGCCTGAAAACGTTCTCGAATTTCCTTCGAAGGGATCATCTCCAGCATCCACTTTGGTTGGAATGTCCCATTCTTGAATAAACAGCGTTCCAACCAACAATGTAATTCCGATGAGCAACAATACATCTCCCAATTTCAGAGGGGGTGCTGTTCCTCCACCGGCCATGGTCCATCCAGATAAACGAGGGTCAAAAGCGTGTCTTACCTTTTCTGAGGTGTGGGTAAACCTATTCGTTCACGAACGAGTCGGATTTTTCCGGAAGAAGATATCGAATTCAAATCATCGACGTTTTTAGATTGTAAAATTGTTCGAACATTGTCGTAGTCACGTAACAGAACACAAATAATTGCAATACCAGCATCCTCTAAGAATTGGCAATGATTTCGAGATTGTTGTACCACTTCACTGTCAGCGTTGTAGAAATCGTACAACTTGACTTGAATTCCGGATAGGCTTGATGATTCGAACACATCGGCAAGTTCTGATCGTGAACGAATCACTGAAGGAAACGATAATCCAATCCAACGGCGTTTGGGCCGTTTGGCTTTGGAAACTTTGCCACCCATGTCCTGCCATCTCACCCTACCTCATGTAGATATGGCTTCAATTGTCAAACAGCCTTTAGAACCCTAGCCACGACAGACTGTCATGGAGGAAACAAAGCCGTTGACAAAATTGTCACTGTTGAAGAGCTTGGTTTCACCATCGACCTTCCCTCACTTGGTGATGTTGGCTGTTATCTCTGTAGGATTTTTTGTCCTTGCTCGGGTTGAAGCAGAAGTTTGGTCTGCTTATGGATTCGTTGCGTTTAGTCTTGCTTATTTGTGCCTAGCACCGTTATCAAAGAATGAGAGGTTAGGCGAGATTTTACGCCATAGCAAAGAGCCCGACTTAACCTTGAAACAATCGCTCTTAGCCCGTTTAAAAACGCTAGCAATACCACTTGTTCTTGGAATTTTATTCATGTTCCTCATATACCTGATCCTCGGTGAAAATGGTATTCTTTCAGAAGTCGGTTCATTCTTACCTGCAGCACTCGGAGGATTGTTCGTACTCTGGGCTGTGGCTCAGGGCCGTTTCTTTGGACTCGCTACTATGAACGCAATCATCGTCCCTGAAGAGGGCGAAAGCAATGTCGACGGTTATTCACCTGTTCCGTCACTCTTGATGACCTCAACCCTAGTGATTGTCATGACCTTTGCAGTTACGGAAGGACTTCGTTTCTTCTTGAGCAATTCATCCTTTAGCCTGTGGCCTTACCTCTTTTCGTTTGCAGTCTACGGAGTTTGTATTTACATATCCTGGGGCCAAAGAAAACAGGCATCGATGCATACAATGACTCATACAGTCGCAAGAAAATGGTTCTGGGCTACGCAGTTATTCATTACGTGGCATGTGCTCAGCATCTACCGTAGTATCGATACAGCTTCAACAGATGCGTTGATTTTTATCGAAGAATTGTTGCTCATGATCGTCACAGTCTTCCTTGCAATTTGGGCAGTTACAAGCAAAGGAGAAGGTTCTGAATCAAGCCTCTTTACAAGAGACAATGCTCTTTTTTGGGGCCTTGCCTTTGGTTACGCTTACGCAGGGAGTGTTGCCATGATTACTGCTGTTATGGACGATGTCCGAACGGTCCTTATCGGAGGCCACATCCTCGTTGTTGCTACTGTGATTTGGTCGCAGCGCACCATGCTTGAAGCCAAAACGCATCGCATCAACAGCGAGAGAAAAATCGTCGAATCTGTAGGGAAACTCCCCATTTACGATGAACCGCAACCTGAACAAGCCATCGATTCGAAAACTGTTTCCGAGCCTGTCGACGAAGAGCAACAAACTTTGGTTGAGCAAGTGAGCATCGGCGACCCTGTTGATTGGAACCAAACTCCTGAAACTTTGGGAGACCAAACTGATTGGGACGATGAAATCGAATTGTTGGATTAATCATCAACAATACCCGCCAGAAGCATGACAATTCGGATTGTACCCTCCAAGTCGGGTGATACACGTGCTCCCAAAATAACTTGTGCATCAGCGTCGACTGCAGATGTAAGAGTTGTTGCGATTTCATCGACTTGACCGATTGTCATACCCATTCCTCCCTCGATTTGAAGCAGACATCCTTTTGCACCAGCAACGTTCATTGGGGCCAGAGGTGCTTTTATTGTCGCATTGTACAATTCTTCCAATTGGTCATGATGTCCAGTTCCCACCAACATCGTAGATGCTCCTTGATGTTGGATAATCGCTCTCAAATCCATCAAGTCAAGATTGATGAGCCCCATTGAAAGAAGTGTTCGTACCAAGCCATCGATGAGATCTTCCACCCACTCAGAACCCATACTCCAATCCTTACCACGGTCTCGGGCTTGGCGTGCAAGACGTTCGAGAGAGAGTTGCACACAAACGTCGGAGTGATGTTCAAGCCTTTTTATCTCAGCCTCAGCAATTTTCTTCCTCGCTGGTTGATGCTCGAACGGTAATGCTGCAATGGACAGTACCGTTGCACCATGTAGTTTGGCTTGTCGAGCAAACTCATGCGATGCTCCCGTCCCAGTACCTCCACCTAAACCGGCGACAATAATCACCAATTCAGCCTGCTCAAGAAACGGTCGAGTTCGGCTACTAAGACTACGCATTCTTTGCTCTGCTAATGGAGGAAGAGCAGCGCATCCTAATGCGTCCAATGTATGACCAAGTCGAATGATATGTCCGTCCTCAACATCTGGAAAACGATCGTCAGCATCGAGCATCAATAACGTTGCACCAGCACCCCGCTGGTGAGCTCGGGAAGCCCATGTACAACCAAGCCCACCGATTCCGGTGACAAGGATTTGAGTAGACTCCATAGATGACCGTTGGTTAGAACGCACATGAACTTAACTTATTTTTCGACAAATCGCATGTACCTGCGGCGAGCATCCCTGGCCCAAGCATTGTCAGGTTCAAGATGTAAGACCTTATCATAATACGAAACTGCAGTTTCGAATTCGGAGAAATGTCGGCCATACAAATGACCGAGATTGGACAACACGGGGATGCACTCCTCATCTTCTTCAAGCATGCTCAACAACAAGCGTTCTGCTGCTCCAAGGTCATTCTTGAGCATCAAATCCTCTGCCTCATCCAAACGTTCGAGTTGGGTTGTTGAAAGGTCGTAAATATTGTCAAACGGTGTTTCCGCCATGAGGTTTCCAGAAGGTCAAATCACAAGAAATCTTGCCTTGTTAGTTTTTGCGCAGAAAACGCTACACTGCAAAGCATTATTCTTGTGTTTCACTAACAATGTTTAAGGGGTCCTTCTAAGTCGAAAGGCCATAGGGTGTAGCCATGCTGACAACCTCGTCCACAAAACGCCGCAGCGTTGTAGTTGCAGTGTTGCTTCTTTTGCTCCTGCCCGGCCTTGCAACATCGCTTCCAACAGGAATTGGTGGCCAGCAGAATGACATTGATGATGTGGCCAAGGAAGGATGTTTGTGCCACAATGCAGCGCCTTCAAACAGTGTTCAAGTGATTCTCGACAGCGTTCCTTACGCATGGACGCCTGGAGAAACTTACGAACTTCAACTCCACATCATCGGCGGCCCAGCAGCCGGCGGCCAGTATTCTGCTGGATTCTCAATGCGAGTTTCAAGCGGAGAACTTGGTGGTACTGACGCTGAGAATTGGCAAGAAGATCTGCAATCACTCACCCACACATCAGCTTCAGCCGCAGAGTCAGATCGAATGTGGGACATTACTTGGACGGCACCTGCAGCAGGCGAAGGTGCTATCACATTCTGGATAACTGGAAACAGCGTTAACGGCGACGGAGGAGTCGGTGCTGCCATCGAAGACATGTGGAACCAACTGACGTTCGCCCTCGTTGAAGGTGACGAAGACAGCCTATCCAGGGGAACTCGGACTGTGTTTGCTGGTGACGGAAATGTAGCACCTCCTGAACCTGAATCCCATGGCACTGATTTGCACCACATGGGTGCGAAACTACGAGCTCACTGGCTTGGTTTGCTTGGATTCGGAGCAGTCATCATGTGCGTGGTCTTTGCAGGATTGATGCTGCGTTACGGATTCTCAACGTCTTACGAAGGCCGAAGCAACCAATTGCGACTGCGATACAAACTCATGCGAAGAGGTGACCAATGATGTATGACGACACCATCAACAACTTGCTCAAGGGTGTTGCGGACGGTTCGATTTCCGTCAAGGATGCTCGCAGTGCCTTGGAAGGGGTTGAACTCACAGAAGCACAAATGGATGAGGCGATCAACCATGGCGTGCACAACGTTGCTGAATCAGGAACCATTGTAAGCGCTAGCCTTGCTCCATCAGGCGGATCGTATTTGACCATGTTTTTCTTCGTATGGGGAATCTTTTGGTCGTGTTACTGGGCCTTTTCACTTATCTATGGGCTTGCCAAGAGTTGGGATCAACAACAACTTGCCTTCCATCTTGCCATGACACTCACAACGCTCATTCTCATGGGTGTCATTTATCTCAAATACATCCTACCGGATACAATTATTGTCAAACATTCTCAGAACAAATATGTTCCTGAGCACGCCAAAGATTGGAAGGAGTACAAGTGGTGAAGTATATGGCGAAAGATTACAATCTCTTTGTTCCAGAATCCAAAGACAGTTCTGCTGGTCTTGGCGAGACTGTCCTCAATCGTCGGCAATTCCTCCGATATGGATTTAACACCACAGCCGGTGTTCTTGCCGCTTCACTCGGCGTACTCGGATTCGCTGCAATTTTGCTCCCACCAGGTGGCGGTTCTGCAGGTGATTTGTCGGTGAAGTTCTGGGCCAAAGGTCGAGAAGACACCGCATGGTACGGCTCAAAACACCTCCAACCGATGACAAAGGCAGACTTTGTTGCAGAGGCCGCAAACTCCAACACAGGAACCTCTGGTGCAGCTGGAGTTTGGAACGGTGTTCCTGTCGTCGTCACCTATGTCGAAGATTCGAAATGGCAAGGCTCACCTTTAGATAACAACAAAGCTCGATTCCAAATGATGGAGGGGTACGACGAATCTGGGAAATACATCGGCCACTTTGAAGATATGGTCGCAATGGATGAGCGTATTTATCCATCCGATGATTTGATCATGGTCTTCGGACGATGCACACATCTTTGCTGCATCCCTGGATGGCAACTCGTCTCCAACTCATACACCGATGATTCATGGACGCCTGGCGGAACAGACGATGGGGGGACCAAGCTGTTCTGCATTTGCCACTCTTCTCGATTCGATACGACTGCTCTTGAAATGAACACAAATCGCAACCGATCAAACGGTGCAACATTCACCTATGCAGGTGTTCGCAAAGCTGGTGGACCTGCGCCTGTAGGACTTCCTTTAATTCCAATCGTACTCAACAACGGTGTTGTTGAGGGCATAACCGACTACGTCGACTGGTTAACGTATTGTGACTGAGGTGATATCATGACAACAATGTTCTGGATTCTTTGGTTTTTCATCGCTTTCATTATCGTTCTTGTTGCCTTTACTCTCCGGAAGGAGACTGAAGAAATGCCGCGTCGTGAAATCCTACGTGCTGTTGAATCGACTGGAGGAATGGGCATTTCCGAACGGGCGTTCTTGTGGGTATTCTCATGGATGGATACGCGTTTTCGTATCCAAGATTACTGGAACATGTCCAAAGGCGCATATTACAACATGCATCGTCAAATGCCACTGACCCACGCTGAAAAGTACAAACTACGAATTATTTGGTATTGGTATCCTTTGTATTGTTTAGGAGGGATCTCATTCCTGAGTTTCATCATCCTTGTTCTTACGGGAACCATTCTTGGAATCTACTACGTTCCTGGAGGTGAAGGAGATCCATCGCCTGCATATGCCTCGATGGAATTCATCATGCTTGAATTGCCATTTGGATACATCATTCGAGCCGTACATCATTGGGGAACACACTTCATGGTCGCATCGGTCTTTTTGCACATGTGTCGTGTGTACTTCACTGGCGCATATCGAAACCCACGTGAACTCAATTGGCTCATCGGTGTTGCCCTCATGGCATTGACGATTGTCTTTGGTTACTCTGGTTATCTTCTACCGTGGGATAGCCTTGCTTATGGTGCTGCGGTTATTGGAATCAACCTTGCCAATTCCTCTCCATTGATTGGAAAGTACATCGCAACCCTTCTCTTCGGTGGTTCATCCTTGACCCCACGAACAGTAACACGGATGTACTTCATTCACGTCTTTATTCTACCAGTGATTGTGACCACATTGATCATTATTCACTTGTTTATTGTCTGGGTACAAGGTATAGCGGAGCCACATTGATCGGAGGAATTTGAATGGGATTAATGGAAAATTTGGGACGAGTTGCAACCTCGTACATGGATGAAAAAGCAAAGCTCCAGGAGGCTGGTGAAAAGCGAAAGCGTACTCGCATGGGTCACGGTTTCTGGCCACATGAAGTGTTGCGTGACACCATCCTTTTTGCGTTCATGGCTGCCGTGCTTCTGTTTTATGCATGGCTGATTCCACCACCATTGCACGGTGCTGCAGATCCATACGCGCAAGCAGGGTTCGTTTTCCCTGACTGGTACGTTCTGTTCTCATACGGCTATCTACGATGGGGCGAATACCTTCCCCAGTTCACCGTACCAACAGGATTCATTGGTGACATTGTAGGTCAACCTGTGTTTGCTTGGAACGCTGCGTGGTGGGGTGCTGCTTTGACGGGAATTCCAGTCGGTATTCTTGCTCTTCCACCATTCCTCGGTGGACGTGAAAAGCGACCTGTTGAGGACCCATGGTTCGCAGCAGCAGGTGCAGTTTATCTCGCACACGTGTGGTTTATCTCTGTCTTTTCGATCAATATCTTCCTTGAGTTGTACGGTAAAAATCGGTCCGACTACTGTAAACTTGACTCACATGGGGACTTGCTCTGTGGAACGAGAGCCCCTTGGATTGCGGAAATATTCAATGCAGTGCCTTGGATTTTGACCGGCTTGTTGTTATGGATTGTCATCTATTTCATTGGCAGAAATGTGCTTGTCAAAGCATGGGGTGCTGGTTTCACACCCGAACACGGCAAGCGCCTCATCGTTGGAGCACTTGTTGTATCTGCTGGAGCATCTGTCGTGACCTTTGACACCTACGACAATGGATTTTGGGAAGCTGGCGGGTTGCTAACAATCAAAGGTTTGACGCATGACTATTATCCAGAACTTGAAGCCATGCGTACCCAGCCATCCGATGTTCATGTCCATGAAACGAATGAATTTACTGACGAGAGAGGATATACCGATGGAATAGTTCCCGCAGCAGCCTGGTTGGATTGGCAAATCTTCCAGCCTGCTCGAGAAACGATCATTGATTTCAGTGACGCAAACAATCACCAGATACCTGAGGAGGGAATCAATTCTGCTGGCACAACCATCACCTTTGCAGGAGGTGAAGGATATACCAGCAGTGGAACATTCACTGTCACAGATGAATTAACCAATGATGCTCTTCCTACCGATGTTACATGTGAATATCGTGCAAGTGAACGAAAAATCGACGGTGTCAACACGGCAACGATGTTGACAAGCACAATGTCCGTGAGTGACAGCAGTGGAAAGGTCATTACATCCTTCACAAACTGCGAAGGATCTGAAATCAATCTTGAACCGGGTACATACAGCTACTCTTACACCATTGCTGCTTCAGGAGCTCTCGCGCTCAATGAATCCATTACAACCGAAACGACATACTCAGTACGAACCTATCAACCGCTCCTTCTTTGGGACAGCAATGCGGGTGCAAATGCTGGTAAGGTAGTGAACTTGAGCGATACTGCAATGATTGCTGCTTCCACTGGAACCTACAGTGACGTTGCAAATCCGTCCTACCACGTCAATCCAAAGGCATTGGATGCAAAACTGACCTATGCTATGTTCATCCCATGTCTGACCTTTGGTGCTGTTGTCATCGTTCTGTTGCGTTCCATGGCCCGTGGCTACGAATTTGAAATGAACAAGTGTTACGGTTGTGACCTTTGTGACGATGCATGTCCAGTTCGATTGTTTAATGGTGGAGACAAACTCAACATCATTTACAATTCTTGGAACAACGAGGATGATGGTGTTCCCCTGTATTCGTGTCTAACATGTACAGCATGTACGAATGCTTGTCCACAGTTGGTCAACTACGACTCCTACGTCGACATTCGACGCAGCCTCATTGTAGGTGGACCAGCTGCCGAAATCCCTCACACTGTTCTTCAAGCCGTCCTTGCTGCTGAAGCAGAGGAAGCATCCAACGATGACTTCATCCCAGTAGAGGAATACCCAATTTCCTCAAACGTCGGCTACTACCCTGGATGTGTGGACTACCTCGACCAAGAGATGGTCTTCTCACACGTCAACGAAGGTGAAATGAACCTTGGTGATTCAACAACGGCTGCCTTCACGCTGTTTGAAGAAATGGGACATGATGTCTCCTATCTTGGCCGTGATTTCCTCAAGTGCTGTGGCCACGATCAGAAGTGGCAAGGCCTTACAGAAGTCTTTGACAAACTCAAGGCGTACAATCAAAAGAAGATTGAAGCTTCAGGAATCGATACGCTTGTCTCATCTTGTGCAGAGTGTTTCCGTACCTTTGCTCGTGATTACGAACTTGAAGGCGTCAAAGTTATGCACACAACGGAATACCTCATTGAGAACGGTTTCGATATGCAACTTTCGACCGATGCAACTACTGTCACCTACCATGATCCGTGTCGACTTGGTCGACAGATGGGCATCTATGACGAACCACGTGAACTCATCAATGCTGTTGAGGGAGTGGACCTTGTTGAGATGGAGCACCATGGCGAGGATGCCATGTGCTGTGGTGTGTCAAGCATGATGTCCTGCAATGAGAACGCACGTGCCCTTCGTGTCGCCCGAATGGAAGAAATCAAGTCGACTGGAGCCGATACAATGCTGACCTCGTGTCCAAAGTGCGTTTCCCACTTCGAATGTCTCAAATTTGAAGGTGATGAGCGCTATGAAGACATCGAAATTCTTGATGTCGTTTCGTTCCTTGCTCGTGAAGTTAACGCAAAGAAGAGCGAACTTCCTGCATCAACCCAGACAGAAGTTGAAGCTTGAATTCACTCATTCGGAGGATTGTCTTCCTCCATACCCACGATTTCGTAGTTTGATGGAAAGAGAGCGATAAGAACACCTGCAATAAGGCTGATTAATCCCCACATGAACTCTTGTTGAACGAAGAGAAGCTCAAGCGCGATGACACAGAGAACGAGACCACCAATGTTGGACGTCCATACCAGTGTCTTGAACGTACCAAGCGACACACCAGTTGTCCCTTCCTTACGGTATGGGCCGAATTCTCCACCAAATCGTTGTGCAGTTGGTTGTTTTCCTTTTTTGGACAATGTATCACCTCATCGATCGATCATGCTGATGGCATCGGTAGGACATGCGAGCACACAAAGTCGACAACCTGTACAAGCGTCGCGAATAATTTTCGCTTTTTGATTGCTTTCAACATTGATCAATGGACTACGCATAGCTACTTTGTACATCTCGATTGCATCATCATCGCACACGATGGTGCATTGGTCACATCCAATGCACAATTCTTCTTTGACGAAAGCTACTGCTGATTCGCCTCCTTTTAATGAAGCGTGTTGAACACCTCGCTGACGATTGAGACTCGTTCGGATGCGTTTCGCCTCTTCTTGACGGCGACGCTTCAACTCATCCGAGGACGTCATGGTTGACCTGAGCAATGGGTTGCCCTTCAAACTTGGCAACGCTCAAATTAACAAGTAAATCTCCAAAACAGTAGAATGCACCGACAAGAAGAGGTGGATTCCACGCGGTTAAGCCAGTCCAAGGAACATTTTCAGCCCATGTCCAATTTCCGAGGTACGTCCCCCACAATTCCATGAACAAAGCGAGCCATACCATTGCAGCATAGAGACGTGGTTCAGGACCCCATTGAATAAATCCCAGCGTAAAGACAATTAGAATGAGAGCAGAAGTATCTGTGCCTTTGTAAGCTCCATAAATGACAAGTGGTACTAGTAAGAGAATAAGTGGCATCGGCGAAGATTCAGGAAGTTTTCGAGCAACTCGCCGTCCGAGATCAAACAAGAAATAGTGGCCCACTGGGACAAAAAGTGGCATGAAATCACGTTGATATTCGTAAATTAGCCACACTTCACTGAAAAACAACTCCATAGGTGTTGCAAATGCAAGAACTGCAATCATCTCGATACGTTCTTTTCGATCCGTTTTCCAGTAGATGAAACTGAAAACTCCAATGCACCAGATGTTTACCGGCCACTCTTGATATTGGGATGAGACAAGGAGGCCAATTGCAATCGTTAGGATGTAAAGTGCCTCACGACGCATGGTCCTGCTAAGCGTTCATTGTTTAAATCAAGCAGTTATAGTTCCTGTAATTCAGCAGACTCAAGACCCATCGCTAACATCGATAGTTCCGATAGCAGAGCGTGCCAGTTGTGAGCATGTGTCATGAAGGTTGAATCTTCTTCTGAAGTTACAAAACGGGCACTCGGTGAATTGAGATTCCCCATTTCATCCTTTTTTGGGTTAACTCGATAAAACCAAGAGGATGCATCTCCATCAACAAGGTAAACAACAGGTTCAACTGGTGCACCCGTATCAGTTTTCATCAAAGTAGGTACTCCTTCTTGAATCAGAAAATCCTCGGTATTGGAAGTCCCTTTCCCATACATCAGTTTCTTCATTTTACGATTGGAGAGATTCAATAACTGTTCTCCTGAAGTTACTGTCATGATGCCAAGACCATATGTGCCTCGGTTGTTTTTGACATAAGCAACGGGTTCGCGTTCAATGCCAAGTGTTGCATATTTTTCAGCAAGCTTCGCTAAAAAGACATCCACATCACTCGCAAGCTGAATTCGACAAGTCTCTTTCTCAAGACATTTCTCTTCGGAAACGAAGGAATCACAAATAAGATGCCAAGGGTCGATACCGATGATTTCACTAACTTCCTCAACAAGTGGACGCAACAAATCAAAATGTTGAGATTTTTTCCGTTGATGCCATCCCATCTGAGGTCGCGGCAGAACGCTCTTTGCGGAAAGTCCTTCGAAATCTCCATCTGTAAGATCATTATTCAACAAAATAAAGTCAGGTTGCTGACCTTGAACCTTCAATACATTTTCAACCACTTCAACTTGATTCAAGGATAATGGCCCATGTATCCCATTCAATGCATCAAATCCATCGAGCTCAGGATTTCCAATCGTGCATCGATAGCCTGCTCGTTCAACCAACTTACACAACGTTCGTAAGTTTTCAACATAGCCTTGATTTCGTGTATGCGATTCAGGATAAATGTGAACCCATTCACAACCCGGTTGATGTCGCTCAATATGGGTTCGAATTCGTTCAGTCAAGTGGGGGAAATCAGATTCGGAAGTGTTGTTGAAACCTGCAGGGAATTGATTCGCGTCGACTACAGCAATCTTCCAACCAGCGTCACGAATATCCACACTTCCGTAAATTGGAACATCAATTTCTGAACGTTTCTGAGCCATCCAAGCAACAATTTCTTCACGTTTCTCATCGAGAATCGCACTCAAATCATGAACGAAAGTCATCAGATGACCTCCGCAAGTAAATCATCGATTGAACGATGATGCTGTGGTTGATCGTATTCAAGCAAATGAAGTGACTCAAATAAGCCTAAACCCAGCGAGATTTCGGGTTGGTGACGGAGAAGAGGTTCACAGAACTTCCATCGAGAGGAAATATCCTCAATTTGTGCTGAATATTCTTCAAGACAACGGCTAAGCAGCGTCGGGGATGTTGCAGTACCTGCTGGTAATTTTTTGCGTTCTACCACACTGTTTGGTAAAGGAGTAAGCGAAGCTGCCTTACGCAGAGCCTTCTTTTCAAGACCTTGATGTGGTAATCGTTGACTCATGGGTAGTTCGAATGCATCTTTACGATGGGAACGACCAAGGAATGGAACACGAACCTCAAGCGAATGCGCCATTGAGTGACGATCAACAAGTCGCAACTGAAAATTACTGAGTTGCCCATGTTCAAGTTCAAACTGCAGCGTATCTTCCAAGGAATTAAGATGAGATTCAGGACGATGATCTTGTGCCCACCATCGATCATCTTCAGCGTCAAGAGTGCCTCGTTCCAATTGTCGCGCAAATGGATGATTGAGCATTGCTATTCGATTTTCGAGCTCACGCTTGTGCCCATTCAAATCCGCATACCTTGGATAACCGGCGTGAATTTCATCAGCACCTTGTCCACACAATCCTACTCGAACCGATTTTGACATCGTTTGAAACAGAGGTTGGAAAAACAGGACAGATACATCCAAGTCTTCACCATGCCAAGAAAGTGAAGGAAGATGTCGAGCAAAAGAGTCTTCTTGCATAATGGATTGGTGATGTGTCAGGTCAAGAGAAGAGGCAACAAGTTCAGCTGCTATCCAATCGGGATTGTCTTCACTTTCAGCAACAGTCCAGCACTCGGGTGTTGGACGGTTGTATCGATGAGCTGCGTCATTTGCAACTGCAGCAACGAGAGAGGAATCAAGACCTCCGGAGAGAACGATTCCAACGGGAACATCAGACATCAAACGTTGACCAACACTGTCGATAAAACCATCAAGTAATTTCCCTGCACCGAATTCTTCGTTGTAGTCATCTCCAGGAATCATCTTTGGGATTGAGAAGCGATGCGTATCAACAAGCACGGGCTGATTCTGTTCAAGCGACCACACTTCGACGGTTCCTGGCCGAACTTGATGAACATCGAGAAAGAGCGTGGTTGCATCAAGTGGGTATTCCCAAACCAAACGAGCCATAAGTGCATGTTCATCCAATTGAGGATAGAACTCAGAATGGCCTCGCAAGGCCTTCACTTCACTTGAAAAGACAAGAGAGTGACCGATTTTTGATCGGATTAGGGGTTTAATTCCCATTTCATCTCGAGCGAGAAGCAATTGATTCCGGCGTGGATTCCAAAGTGCAAAAGCGAACATTCCATCCAATTTTTGAATCCATTCAGCATGATCTTTTGCGCTTGCTAAAGGGTTGGCATGCATCGTCTTCTCAAACAACGCTAGGATCGTTTCACTATCGCCAAAGGTCGTCCATGAATAATCAGACATCGAAGTTCGAAGCGATTCAAAATTGTAAATTTCTCCATTTGCAACAAGGATATTCCCCTCTTGAGACTGGATTGGTTGAGGACTGCCTTCTAAATCTACAATGGCAAGACGCGTATGACCCAAACATACCGAATCGTC
>JAYXXD010000027.1:0-19426 GCA_036019775.1 Thermoplasmatota archaeon | reverse complement strand
GGTGCGCCTGCAAATGGTTGGGAAGGAATAATGATTGACGATGTACAATTGCATTCAAGAGCCGGTACAGCGAACCATGTCGTTCGTATTTTGAACAATTTTACCCATCAGCCCACCTATCAAAACGGGTCTGCAGAGGGATGGTTAAACAACGTCAGTGCTCCGAATGAGTGGCAGTGGATTTCGACCATGGGCGCGAACGGTCCAACGATTTGGGGCGATTCGTTCGAAAATCCACATTTGATGCCAGAAGGTTGGTCAATCGAAAACATACGCGGAGTTGGATGGTCGCACGGCCTTCTAGCAAGCACAAGCGTAGGTCCGCAACAATGGCATTCGGGACAATACGGCCTTGGTATTCAATTGAATGGACAATACGCTGCAAATTCGTATGCACATCTCATTTCTCCAGAATACATCTTACCGACCAACGTCACAGCACAACTGTCGTTCCGACATTGGATTTGTACTGAATCGGCATGGGACGGAGGAGCAGTCTCTCTTTCCACTGATGGAGGACTAAGTTGGTGGTACCTACCAGCAGATCCGGGCGGTTTTCATGATCAAATTTCAACCGTGAATACAGCATCTCCATTCTATGGTGAAGGAATCCTCGATGGTTCTCGAGTCACCGGAAATTGTGGCAACAGACCTGCTCACGCATTCGAATTGAAGACTTCGGACATTTCCAATTTGTCAGGTCAGTCTGTTCGCCTTCGTTTCTCGTTTTTCTCAGATCAATACATTGAACGCGATGGATGGTATATCGATGATGCAGGTATCGATGTTGCTCTGTTCGAAGCAGAAGGGGACTGGACATCTCCGCCAATCACGCCTCATCATGTGTTTGGATACGGCCATGTCGATGGGCTTGCTCATGAGCCTGACAATACGACACTACGTTTCAGTTTGCTCGACTTGAACGGTGAGATTATTCCAGAATACGAACAACGAATTCTGCCGTTTGCAGTAAACCTGAATCCAGTTGAGCATCCCTCAGTTCAACTCCTCGTCCACATGAATTCGAGTGACCCGTACCTGACGCCTACGGTAGAGCGACTCGGTCTCGGTATGTTGCAAATGTTTGGAAGATACCACCAGAACTACAATTCAGAAATGAGTAGTTTGGAAACAACTCAAGAAGGATATATTTTGGCAACAACAGCAACATCGATTCCGTTCTCGCATCGTCCCGGTTGCGTTTATGATTCAGTTACGACACATCAAGTCGGTGGCAATGTTACGTTGACATCACCTGCATTCAACCAGGGTCAGACCAGTTTTTCCCTAGAACCATCACCGCTGCGGCTTCAACAGTTCAACGGAGTCAACGATCGAACGATATCCTCAGATTGGACCTTTTCGCTCAATTCGGGTGATCAATTCAAAAGTTTGATGATCGAATTGCAGTGTCTTACTGCTCCAATGAACCCCTCAGTTCTGATTGGACAAAACCAACTTGAAGCGATTTCATGGCCTCCTACTGGTATGGATTTGAATTATGGTCTTCAACGGATGTTTGACTCAGCTGTAAACGGTTCAAGTGTTCTTGATGCGTCACAACATGGCCAATTACACATCAATACATCCTCGATGACAACGTATCAGATTCGTCATCATATCGCTTTACCAATTTCAGCAATCAGTATGTCAAGCGTGTGTTCTCTAGTCGAGAGTTCGTTCATAATTCGGGCGACATCTGGCGTAGCACAGACGGAACTGTATTTGAACGATCATTTGCATTCCACGATTCCAAGTCAATCGACCAAACGAATAGCAATCGAGAATCAATGTCCCTCCTTTGATATAATTTCAATTGCCACTTCCAACGAATGGGTTTGGGGTTATGCACAATACAATTTGTCCTCATCACACCCGGTCGAACTCGTAGTATACGACCTTCTCGCTGTACCGAGTCATGGAGAACTGAAGTTCTCCTTCCATGAATCACTTCTCAATCAAGCACTTAACGCATCGTATAATGGAAATGACCGAGAGCTTCTCGACCTTCCCTTCCGAGTTCAGACCCAACAAGGAGGGGTGAATGTTGAATTGGAGATAGAAAGCCAACCAAATCTAATTGATTCAGTTATCGAGGCTCCTCCATCGCGATGGCTTCCGAATACACTTCGAAGCATTACAACTCATCACTTACGGACCATTCCAACACATCCAACACTGGAAGCCCCTGCACTCGATCGAATTTTCTTGTCCATCGGTTCCACTGATGATGAATCTTCGATACGTATTCGGGCCGAAGCCGATCGATTGGATACGACCCCTCGTTTCTTCCAAACGGATGGAGCTGGTTATGCTGCTCTCCAACCAAGTTCTGTTGCAAACTGCAGCAAAAGCGAGTGTACGATAACATGGGTTTTCGAAAGCACTTGGCTCAACGATGACATCGATGACTTGCATTGGTTTGTCTCATCGGTCGATGAAAATGGGTTGGAAACAGGACCTCTCGTCTATTCTCAGAATACGGCTTACAACGATATTGAGAATGACTTGGAGGCCTTCAACGTTATCGCCTATGACAATCGCGGGCGAGCATTGCATGACTGGACTCAACCAATATGGCCATTGCACGTCAACCCAGGAACTTCTTTCAACGTTCAAGGGCAAGTTCGCTATCAAGGAATAGCAGAAGCGTGGGTTGGAGAAAACGATGCTGAAGTAACCATCGAAGTGCATGCAGTGCCCCCGATTAACGAAAGTGGCCCTAATGAGTGGATTGATGAACCGATCATTTGGACTCTCTCCAATTCTTCAAATGTAAGTGCTGATGGACGATTTGCCATTCCATTGACGATTCCCGATGATGATTCTCTTCCAACCAATACACGATTGGAAGCGCGTATCATTCTATCACGTTGTGGTCCTGATGGGATTGGACTCCAATCCTCATTCGATCAAACTGCAGAGTCGACGTTTTTCGAAATGATTTATGATAAAACACATCCAGATATGATTCGTCTTGAGGTTCTTGATCCAAGTGGTTTCCAACCTGCAGAGAACCATGTTTGGCATCCAGACAACGACATACCACTTCGATTGCTCGTTCGTGATGGTGAAGGATTAGAAACACCACTCACGATTTACACATGGTCGGAACATCAAGACGATACAAATGGTAACGGCCTCATGGAAGAGAGTGAATACCAATCGATGACAGCCAACATCAATCGAGGTGTTCTAGAAGCGGAAGTCGACCTTCCACTGCTTGATGCAAGTGCTGTTCTTCCCCCGGGTGATGCGCAAGGTCGACTGAGCATAGTCGTTGCAGGATTCGATTTAGCAGGAAATCCATTGCAATCAGGAGGTTCTTTTGGTGAAGAAAACGATTCAGCAACCATTCTTGTTCAACCACGACAGGCGACTCTTCTCGATACGGACGCAATTTTCTTGGATTCTATTGATGGTAATTTGTTCCCTGGACAGCAACATCACTTCCAATTTGATATCATTGATGGAAATGGAATCGATAGTTTGGATTCAATCAACATCGGTCTGATGAATTCACTTCATGAAGATTGTTGGGTAGAATATGAACCACGTTTCAATCAAACTACAGCGGATGTGTCTTGCTTTGTTGCAACCCCTACAGTCACGGTAACGAAAGACAATCTTACAATGCGCTGGACCGTAGATATAGGATTCCAATTCCGATGGGATGCTATGCACGAATGGAGCGGAAAGGCGTTTACTCCGTCCATCAAAGTCATTGATGAAGCACAAGATCTTGGCCTTGGAGCGACTTATCTAACCTCTTCGAATTGGTCAACACATACCCGCCTTGAGATTATGATTGAATCAATAAATGACCGTGTTGCACCATTTGGAATACTAGATGATGGTGTTCTAACCCTCCATCCCGATGACTTCGCTGATGTTCATCTCGTGATTGTCCATGAACAAACACATCAACCCGCATTGAATTTGCCTTCTGATACCAGAGTACACTACAACATCTCTTCTTTCGCAGTTCAACATGATGCAAGTGAGATAGAAGTCGATCATCAAGGATTGAGTCAATACCGTCTGGTTGTAAATCAAACAACACTTCCAGCAGGAGAGGGTGAATTGACCTTTGAATTGAGTGGTTCCGTTTTCAGCTTTGAGCAACCCATTATGGTTGAACTTCTTCTCGATGATCAATCGCCTACAGTTACTGTTGAACCTGGATCTTTAAGCAATCTTGATTCGCAACACATCAACGACATCTCGGTTCGAGTATTCATTCAAGATGACATTGCTGTTCCAACATCTGGTGCTGAATTGCATTGGTGCTTCGTTCGAAGAGGCATCGTTGTCGACCAATCCATTTCTTCAATTCCAATGATGCACAATGGGACAACCGGTAATGTTGCTACATTCTCTGCAATTCTTGATGTTGAATCGCATGGCGTTCAATTTGAGAAGGACGATCGATTAAGCGTATGGTTTTCACATACAGATCGTGCTGGCAATCTCCTCTCTGGCCAGGGTACGGCAACAGTACCATTGGATGTACAGGTCGTTTGGATGGCGTATGAACCTACTCCAACATCGGTTGAAGCCAATCCATATCGACCAGTGCTTGGTGAAGTGGTTACGATTGAATTTACAATTGAAAACACTGGGTTCTTGTCGGGTTCAACCGATTTGTATCTTCTCGATTCAGAAGGAGTGATCTTGGACAATTCGACAATTGAGCTCGATCCTGATGAGAAAGAGCGCATCGTATGGACAATCCAAGCATGGGATACAGGTCGTTTGGGACTGATGATTCAACTCGATGACAATCCGCTTTTGATTCCAGTTCCACTCGGTGAAGTAATGGCAGAAGATTTTGATGCGAAATCATCCAAATCTGAATTGGGATTGAATGTGCTCCTTGTTCTCCTTGCTGCTGGAGCAGTGATAGCATCAATATTGATGCGAAAACAACGCATAAGAGCGCTTTATGATGAATTTGAATATGAAGAGGACGAGGTCATTGCTCCCCCTCGCCCTGCAGGTTTGGATGATGCTGACCAAGAGGAATAGTCAAGAAGAAGACCATCGAGCGGAACATACGTGCCGGGGTTCCCGAGCGGTCAAAGGGGGTGGACTCAAGATCCTCTGCGTAATGCTTCGCAGGTTCGAATCCTGCCCCCGGCACCACAATTTCACAGATCTTCGAGCTCTTCTTGCGCATCGCTTGTTAACGATTGAAACACCAAACTTTCTGGGAATTCAATAGCGATAAGCGCTCGAATGGAATAGGATTCAGCCACGTCCTTTGGAGGCTCTGCAATCTTCACTCGACCGTTTGTAAGTGTAATCTTCGCCCCAGGTTGAGGTGCATCTGCTTTTGCTGGCAGCCAAATACCAACACTACCTAATGAAGGATGCTGTGCGAGAATAAGCTGTTCTTCCGAAGCATCGCCGACCACATTGGAAATGTAAAGCGGTCGCTCATCGTTGAGAATCGAACTTGAATCCTGCCATTCATTGGAAACGACCAATTCACTGGAATCTTGTTGCCGTTTGCTGATTTGTTCAACAACGTCCTCAACTTGCTTCTCTTGCTCAACAGTTTGTTGATGAATTTGGTCAAGGATTTGACGCAATCCCTCGATTTCAATATCACTTTCTTCCATTGCTCGATGAGCAAGAAGAATCAATTCACCAAGTTCTTCGCTTATCTTTTGTTCAGCAGAAACGCATTCAAGCGCTTCATCAAACAGTTCAATTGCAAAATCAGGACGATTCAAAGCGAGGAAAGATTCTCCCAGTTCGGTCAGAGCTTGAGCAGCCATTGCAACATCATCATGAACCATAGTTTGTGCATGCTTTATTGCACCATCAGCAGGTATTTCTGCCAAATATTGTGCCATCGCCTGAACGATATGCTGCTTAAGTTTCATCGGTATACTCAGGGTATTGAGGCCAAGCGAAGATGTCGATAATCGGATGGCTTTCTCAAATTTATTTGTTGAAAGAGCGAGGACTGCGAGACGAGCCAGAATTCGTGCTTCGATGATATCATCATCAACGTGTGTTGCTTGAAACAAAGCGGTGGAGAGGTGCAAATGCGAACCAACTGCATCTCCTTTCATTCGTTTCATGATGGCTAATGCCATCTCTGCACGAACGAGGATTCGGGAATGGAACCGATGCGCTGTATCAACAAGTTCACGGTCCAAAGGAGCGAGATCGATTCCGACATTTTCCAAACTGTTCGCAATCAAAGTTTGCGTTTCAATGATGATTACATCGAGCGATTCTTTCGATAGTTTCTGCTTGAGTTGTGCGACATGATGTTCCAATTCCATCATGCCTTGACAACTTGCTTTGAGAGGGGCCAACTTTTTTCGAATGTTCGATTTGATGTCCTCTCCCTGAATCATTCGATTCAGTTCATGAAGCAAATCAACGCTTGACGTTCCACCCTCATTAACCTGAGATTTGGGTCGCTTCGATGGTGCGCTTGAGAGCAAAGAATCGACCATCCAAGTGATCTTGGCTTGTACATCATACTCATTTCTTCGACTAATAGCATACTGCATTTCTGCGGCACGAATTCGGCGTCCAAGTCGACGCAATTCTGAAGCATGCTTTCCTTTCGCCTTGGTTGAAAGTCGTTCAAAAAAGGTCGAAGGCGGACAGACTTCACTCGCAAGTTGGTGCTCTTCGGTGGCTTTTGCCATTTTGAAATCGTCCGTTACAAGGACGACGTGATGTCCTTCGCGTTGCATATCATAAGCGAGCACCATAAGCGATAGGTCCACGTCTTGAGGAGATGCTCGTTCACCAATCTTTGCACCCAAGCCTCGAATTTGATCATCCAAGATTTCGTGCGTCGTTAAAAGGGGCTTGATGTGATTTAGCAGGTTGGGTTTGTTTTTCCAACGTTGGTAGCGGACGTTCTGGATTTCCCCATGAACGCCTTTGGTAACGTGCATTGTTTTCAAGGCTGATTTGAGGTCATTGAGAATGGTTGTTGTCGCCATACCTCCCATGTGGATGAAGCAATTGGAATCAACGACGTATGCAACCATACAACGACCAATTCAAGCCAAGTCATAGTTCTTGAGCCGAATGTACTGCCAATATAGCATCAACAAGCGGAGAGATGGTCGCACTGTTTGGATAAGGTGAAACGACGTCTGCAGCGGCCCGAACGTCCTCAAATGGAGTCCCAACAGACACGGACCATCCAGACATCGCAAACATCGACAAATCGTTTGGAGCATCTCCAACGGACAACATTTCGGATGCATCAATCCCCATTCGTTCAAGGATGAGTTGGAGTCCACTTCCTTTGGAGAGATGTGGCTCCATCAGATGGATGGCAAAGCCGGTTCGAATCACATCGAGATTGGACCAATCACTTTGTTGAATTGAAGAGGTGACCAATTCGAGATCCTCATCAGTGAATAGACACCACTCGCTCTCTCTCCAGGCATTGGTTTGGATTCCGTTCGAATCGATTTCAGAATGTTGGGATTCAAGCCATCTTGCAGCATTCCTTGCTTCCTCACCTGAGGCCCGAACCACAGGCTCATCCCAGTCTGGATGCCACAAGACGCCTCCATTTTCGCAACACATTGGACCACTCAACCCAATGAATCGCCAGAGTCCATAGGTGATTGCACGTACGTTTCCAGTTGCAAGAATTACGGGAATTCCAGCATCCTCGAGTCGCCGCAATGCTTCGACAGCATGCATATCCAAGCGCTTGTTTTCGTCGGTGAGCGTTCCATCAATATCGAACGCAACAACACGCGGACACCATCCCGGAGGAAGCCACTCCATGCATCAACCAAAATCTCATGTCTCAAGAAGATTCTCACAACACTCTTCATCAACATAGGAGAGCCTTAATCAAACAGGAACAAAAGTAGATGTTCATGGGGGAGGCTGAGGGAGATGTCTTCTTCTCTCTTGAGGATGATGAACCTCAACCTTCACCCCAACCAAAGAAGGTTGCAAAAACACCCGTTGAGGAAGAATCCATCGAAAACGACGTTGAGATTATCGATGCAGAAATCGTCATGCAAGCTACGGGTGATTACAGCGTTGGTTGGCCATTGATTGGTATGGATTGCCCTGACTGCGCCAGCAAAGCGACGAAGGCACTGAACCTCATGCCACAAGTTTCCAAGCCAGTAGTTTCGGCAACAAGCGGTGAAGTCAAACTATCAGTTGATTTGGAAAAAGGCGCACTCTCTGAAGTTTCCAACGTACTTCGCTCACTCGGTCATGCACCTGATACTGAGCATCATCATCTCAAAGGAGTCAAGGCTACAACAATCGCCAAACGCAACAATACAACACTTCGTGAATTGAAGAAATTGTTTCGATTGCAACCTGGAATCTTGGATGCAGACATTGAGAAAGACGGTCGTATTCTGTTGCAAATGGTTACAAGCGGTGACCAAGAACTTCTCAAAAAACGTGATGAGGCTATCGAACAAGTATGTGGTTCAGCCCCACGCTATGTGACAACAACATCCAATCGTCTTCGACCTGATCAATTTCGATTGCTCGGAGCAGCATTTGCTTTGCCGTTGTTGTTCATCGTGATCGTTTTGGAATTGATTGGAATTGAAGGGTGGATTCCTGCAGCGATTGCAATTCCCGGCATCATCGTTTCCAGTTATCAGATGTTTCGTGAAGCCATTGCAAGTGTCGTGAATCGACAACTCGGATTTCAGGTGTTAACGAGTCTGGCCGTGGTTGGAGCGTGTGGTTTGATGATGTGGGAAGAAGCACTTATTGTCGCAATTCTTGTTGCATTAACTGCCCATTTGGAAGGTGACGCTCTAGCCAAAGCTCGTGAAGCTATGCAAGGAGGACTTGATCGATTACCGCGTGTTGCTCGCCGAGTGAAAGAGAAAAAATCCTTCACAGTTGGAAGCATTCAAGTTGGAGGTATTTCTGCTGGAGGAAGCCCCATGACGCCCATGAACGGACACCAAGAATCTGGGCCTGAACAGATTCCGATCAATCTTCTTTCCGTTGGGGACCACATTGAGATTCGTAGCGGTGAACTTGTCCCTGCTGATGGAAGAATCGTTGAAGGAAAAGGAGCATTGAACAAAGCACCACTTACTGGTGAATCGGTTCCCGTTGATGTTGAAGAAGGGGATTTTGTTCAAGCAGGTCTCGTTCTTGCTCGCGGTCCAGTCGTCCTCGAAGTTGAGGCTGTTGGAGAAGAAACTCAGCTGTTTGAATTGATTGAGGCTGTTCATACCTTTAGAGACGAGCCGCCAAGATTGCAAGCTTCAATTGAACGTTTTACATCAATTTGGGTGCCTATTGTATTGTTTGGAGCCTTTGGAGTCTATTGGTTCCTTTATCCCGATAATTGGAAGATTGTTCTGTTGCTTTGGGTTGTGGCTTGTCCGTGTGCGCTTCTTCTGGCAGCCCCTGTGCCGCATGCTGCAGCGCTGGCGAATTCAGCTCACATGGGTGCGATTGCCCGTGGTGGCAACGTTCTGGAACGTCTTGCAAGAGTGAACCACGTGTTCCTCGATAAGACTGGCACACTTACGTCTGGAAAACCTTCGATTGGTAAAGTTGTGATGACAAAAGGAAGGCGACGCGATGCATCGATCGCTCTTGCAGCAGGTATCGAGGCACGCTCTTCCCATCCATATGCTGAGGCATTGCGAGAGTTTGCTGAAAAAGAAAGCATTCAACCAGCTGAAGTCAAGAAAATCAAGGATGTCAATGCTGGCATTCAAGCGATGAGGAACAAAGAACGTGTTCTCATGCTCAGGCCCGATGCACTTTCAGAATATGGAATCGAAATACCTGAACAATTGGACAAAGAGGTCAAACTCGCCGAAGCGTCGGGCCATGGCGCCTCGATTTTGACAAAAGGTGAGAAGTGTGTTGCACTGTTCACCTTCGTTCACGATGATACACGACAGGGTGCTGACGAATTGATTCCAGAATTGCATAAGATGGGCATTCACGTTCAGATTCTTTCTGGAGATCAACAGGGTGCAGTTGATCGATTTGCAACATCTGTTGGTCTTGCGAAGACAGATGCATTTGGAAATCAATCACCTGAGGATAAGGTTGACGTTGTACGCAGCCGTTCAGACATTTCGGTAACCATGATGGTTGGTGATGGATTCAACGATGCTGCTGCTTTAGCAGTCGCTGATGTAGGCGTTGCTGTTGGCTCTGGTGAGTCGGTCAATGTCGAAGCAGCAGATGTGATGATTCCTGGCGATGATCCACGTATGCTTGCAGATTTACTGAAACTTGCACGCCGCACAGAACGAAATTTCAGACAAAATTTGTCGTTTTCAATTCTTGTCACCATTACGTTGGTCTATGCAGTTGTCAACGGCTTCTACGATGCCTTGTGGGTTGGAGTTTTGGTGCATGAACTTTCTGTCATTCTTGTGATCCTTAACGGGGCACGTCTCGCCGAAGGAACCGGTACGTTGACTTTGGTCAAGAACACATTTATTGCCATGTGGGAATCGCTGCTCACTGCTCTTGACACGGGTCGAAAACAATTGAGTGAGATGCGAAATTGAAAGGATATCTTCAAACCTAAGTAAGGTTGAGTCCAAATCGGTGAGCGGATGAGTAGAGTGAGGACAGACCCTTTGGTAGCAGCATTAACCCATCCTACGCGACAAGGAGCGTATCAAGCGCTTTTGCAAAGCGATGAAATGAGTACTGTTCAACTCCAAGAAACTCTCACGGTTGACCGATACAACCTCTATCACCATCTCAAACGTCTGGTGAAGGTTGGTCTAATCGAAAATCATCGGGACGTTGGAAGAGCCCGATGGTGGCGTGTCGTCAAGCGCGTACCACTCCCCTCGATGGGCGCTCCTCAAGTAACAACATCAGGTACAAGCTCGCCTTTCGATGAACTTTCGAAAATGACCCACGTCCATTCAATCGACCTCGTGGATTCACGCGGCCAGGTTGGTGCAAAACAACTGGTCCAGAAATTGGCGCAAGAATACAACATTCCTTTGGATCTTCCCTGGAATTTCCTGCCTGGAAAAATCATCCTTGTTGGAAACAAAAAGAACGATGACGAGTAGGGGAAATTCTCGTTTTGAAGGCGAACAATCCAAAATCAATGACGGGATGGGGTATCATGGACGAGGAGCTTTCAGTTGAGTCAAGAATTGCTCCTCCATCACTTTCATGTCCAAAATGCGATGGTCTACTTCCATCAGCTCTGGGTGAGATTCAGTGCGAATTGTGTCAAGCAAATGTTCGCGTTGAACACGAACCAACTCGGAAGAAATGGGCGAATGAGCGCCTTTCATGTCCCTCCTGCTCGAAGGTTCTCATCGCTGGAATTGACCAACGACCTGCGGAATTACGCTGTGGAGGCTGCGAGGCTCAGTTTACCCTAGCAGCCAAGGTGATTCGTGTTGAAATTGAGTGTCCTGCATGCAACCGAGGGTTGAGAATGAAGCAGCGTCCAGGCCAACGAACAATCAATTGTCCTGCCTGCGAGACCGCGTTCAAAGTGAGTTTCTGAGGAACTGTCATGAAATCTACGTTCAAGTTGACTGGACTTGCTGATTACATTACGTTAACAAATGCAATGTTTGGTACGTTATCCATTTTCTTCCTCATTCTCGCAGTTGACGACACGTTAAGTGACCCATATTCCGAAGGATTAGCGACAAAATACATCTGGGCATCGATGTTGTGTATCTTCATTTCAATTGTTGGCGACATTATTGACGGGCCAATCGCTCGTCGGTACTCAAAAAGAAAGTTGCTTGGAGGTTCGCTCGATATCATGTCCGATTGTCTTTCTTTTTGCGTTGCACCAGCCTTGATGGTGTTCATTATGTTTGGACGTTGGGGGGAAGCAACACCTCTGTGGACGATTTCACTTGCCATTGCTGGCTTCTGGATCATCGCTACTGGAATGCTCCGGCTTGCCCGTTTCCAGTATGAGGAAGCAAGTAATTTGCCGTACTTCAATGGTCTTTCATCTCCTGGAAATGCTATGATTCTCATGAGTGCAGCAGGCTTCATTTGGCTTCAGCCTCTACTCAACATTGGACCTGACCTCAAGAACGCTGAAATTTGTCTCGGTGAAGGTGTTGATTACGCGTGTCATGCCACACCCGGGCTCGATGTCCTGATCCTTCCGATTATGTTCATCTGCGGAGCCTTGATGATCTCTGAACGAAGGTTATCGAAACTAAAGCATGGATTGGACATGAAATTATCCATCATTCAGATGCTTTGTTTACTCACTGCCATCATCTGGGCATTAATTCGAACCGGAACATCAGATGTTAGTTTAGAACTCGGCGGTGACATCGCTCCTGCAGGGTGGTTGTTTTTCGCTTCCTCGCTTTTCGGAATCTACTATGTTGTGAAACCCCAACCTCCACGAGTTTCGAATGACGAAGAAGCATGAATGCGTATCAAAAAATTCATTCCAAATCGCGCTTTTGTTCATGTTGAACGTCGCGCACCTTATGTAGGAAGAAAGGTCGATAGTAGTACGGATGGGATGCTATGAGTGTTAGCGATAGCAGGCAAGATGAGGCTTTGGACGCAGTTCGGAAGAAGCGAGCGAACGCGGACCGACTTAGCCTTGCAGCCCTTCGTAGTCAGTTCACGTCTTCACCTACAGTCTCCACAGATCAAGCGCTTCTTACGAGCGCTCGCTTCCGAGAAGAAGAACGGATGCGAGCCGATATTCGACGAGAACGACGACTTCGTCAACAAGCCATCTCAGAGCGAGTTTCTGCCATGCAGGATGCGATTGCGAACGATCTTGCTGTACAACATGAACTCACACTTGATGCCTTGGAAAAGGAAATGCGTGCTGAAATGGAAGTTGAACTTGCTGAAATGGAGCGTTCAGCCCTTGCAACTGAAGAAACGAGAATGCGTGAGCAACTAGATCTACGGTTGAGTCGAGAAATATCGAACCTACAGAATCAACTCGAACATGAACATGATCGTCGGCTTGAAGAACATAAGGAGAGCATCAAACAATCCATTGAAGTTCAACTGCAAGATGAACATCGGCGACGTCTTGAACTGCAAAAAGAACGTCTTGCTCTTGAATACAATCAACGCCTTCAGCAAAAAATCCGCCAACTTGAAGCAGATATCGAAAAGGAAATGGAATCTCGCTTCGTTGAAATGGAGAACAAAGAAATCGAAGCGCTTGAGGATGGCCATCATGCTCGTCTTGCTGAGCGAGAAGAGCAACTCCGTCGTGGAATCCGAACACGCCTTGAGCAGCAACTTCGCAATCGACTGCAAAACCGAGAGGCTCGACTTCGTGCGGAATACGACCGACGAAGCCTTCGTCTTGAGGAAGATATTGCACAACAATTGCAACAGGAGCTTGAAGTTCAACTTCGCCAGGAGACAGAAGATCTTGAAGAGAGGATGCGTGAAGACGTTGAACTTGCTATTGCTCGACGCCGTGATGAACTCCGTGTGGAAATTCAGAAGCAAATCGAAGGCAATCATGCTGAACGATTGAGTGAGCGAAAGGGTCGACTCAAGGAGAAATACGACATTACCTTCTCCAAAGCAGTTGACGATATTTCCAATGTTCTCAAATCTGAACTTGAAGCTGAATTGGCCCGTCGTTCCGATGAAGAGTTTGAATCCTATCGGAACACCCGAGAAGCAGAAATCCAAAATCGGCTTGCACGATTCCGATTTGAACGAGAAACTGAGCTCCGTGGGCAACTCGAGGAACAGTATGAGGCGAAACGAACCGAATGGGCTGAGCGACTTGAAATTGAATTCCAATCACGTGAAACTGCAGCCCGTAAGGCCATCATGGCAGAACTGGATGCTCAACTTCGCAACGAGCGCCTTACCTTCGAGACGGACCTTGATTTGTTGAAGGAGGAAACTGCGCTTGAACTCGAAGTCGATATGGAGGAGAGGCTTGCTGCCTTCCGAACACGTAAGCAAGAAGAAATTGCAGTTCAACTTGAACGCCAACTCGACAAGCGAGAAGAAATCATGCGAAACAAGGCACTCATCGATGTACGTAAGCGTGAGGCATCCATCCGTGCTGAAATTGAAGCACAACTTGGCCTCAAGCGAGCCGAAGTTCGAGATCGTCTGAACAGTCTTGCTGAGAAGATGGATTCTTTCAGAGAAATGGCTGAGACTAAGATGCGTGATGCGATTACATCGCAAATCCAAGGTGAAATTGATAGTTCAGAGGCCGAACTGCAAAGTCGAGAAGAAGAATTTGCCGAATTACAGCAAACTGATTCCAGAGCAGAGAAGCGACAGAAGTGGATGCAATCGATTTCGGGGCAAGCTCCTGCATCGATGCCGATGGGTCAAGACCCATCAACGCTTGGAGCTCGAGCACCTGCAATGAGCGGAATGACCCGTACTTTAGGCGCTACCGAATCACAAGGAATTGGACTTGGTGGAATGCGAGCACCAATGGGTGGTGCAAAGCCACTTGGACAAGCACCGACACTTCGTCCGGTGAAGGCACCGATCGGTTCGGCGCAACCCTCTGCGGGTTTACCAAAGCCGATTGAGCGACAAGTACGAATGCCGCTTCAACCAAAGGTCGTTGAATCCACACAAGAACTCCCTGCGGAAGAAATCGTTGTTCCAGTTGGAGCCGTAGAAGTCAGCATTAAGCCTGGTGAAGATGGACAATTTGGAACAAGTGATGATGAAGCAATCATCTCAAAACGAGATCTTTCAGAAGTTGAGCAAAGCATGGAAGAGGTCGTTGATGATGTCATTGAAGCTGAGACTGAAACTACGACACTTCGACCAGTCCAGGGGACCTTAACTCCTCTCAACGTTGTCTCTAAGGAAACAGAAGAGGGTGGGGATGAATCAGAAACTGCAATGCTTCGTCCTGTACAACGATTGACGCCACTATCGACCCAACAAAAAGAGGTAAAAACGGCATCACTAACACCTGCTCGCCCACAAATGATTCCGAAGAAAAAGCGAGGTCCTCCACCAAGTTCGAAGAGTGGTGAGAAACCGTCCTCGAATGAATCATGATTGGACAATCATGCGTCTGTTTGATAATTCAAAACATCGTCGCTATGTTATGCGAACCACTGCTGGCATCGTTTTGTGCTTACTGTTGAGTTCAATTTTGTTTCCAATTGTCCCAGTTTCTGCAAATCTAACCGATGCTGGGCAGACCGATTCAATTAGTGAGAAAGTTGTTGCATGGGAACAATTGAATGATGGAAAAGTATTGATGGTTACCGGAAGCGGGAAGCTGAGTGTCAATACCTTCGAATCTGGGAAACATGCTCAAGTTTGGGGCCTTGAATTGAACGTGAGTGCGAATTCTGCAACAGTTGATTCAGGAGAGAATCTCGTTGCCGTTGCCCATGATTCAGGAGTTGTTGTCGTCCAACTTGCACAGCAAATCATCACCCAATATCTCAACACAAGTGACCCTGTGAATGGAGTTGATTGGGACAATGATGGAGACATATGGCTTGCTTATTTTGCAGGAGAACGATGTGCAGAAGAATGGTCAGGTGGCATTTCAACCAACACCCGGACCTTTGCTCACAATGGAGGTATGAAGGCCATGCTCGTCACTCCAACAGGTGATATTTTGACAGGGGGATTTGACAATCGAGTACTTGTCTCATCGAACGATGGCACTCTCTTTCAAGAATTAACGGATATGAATACAGCTGTAAACAGCCTTGAATTGGATTCGCAAGGACGCCTTCTTGTTGGTACAGCTGGTGGCGAATTTTACCGATACAACTTGACCGATTACTCATATGACGTTTTGTCACTTGCAGGGAATCCACAAATTGTATATCTGAAGCAGATGGACTTTGCAACCTATCACGTCGGAACACAATCCGGTGAAATTATTGAGGTTGATACGACTTCATTTACTGAGGGAGAGACCTACGACTCAGAGGGAATGGTCGTTGGTTCACTGAAGGGCTCGAAAGGTGAAATTTACATCGTTTCTGGATACACATCGATAACTTTTGTTAAATTGTACGACATTGACACCGATGGCGATGGCTTGTCCGATGCGCTTGATGCATTCCCTCTCGATCCAAATGAAACTGTAGACAGTGACGGGGATGGCATAGGTGATAATTCGGATGAGTTCCCAAATTCAGCTGATGAATCAGTGGATTCCGACGGTGACGGTGTTGGAGACAATTCAGATATGTTCCCTGATAATGCCGATCAAACAATCGATTCTGATGGTGACGGTTACGGTGACAACAGCCAAGGACAAGATGGTGATGAATACCCTCTCGACTCCTCACAATGGGTTGATTCTGACAACGATGGCTATGGTGATAACCCAACGGGAACAACGCCTGATGGCTGTCCAACCGTGAATGGATTCTCAACAGAGGATCGTTATGGCTGTCCAGATAGTGATCTTGATGGGTTTTCGGATCCAGATGAGAGCTGGACCTCTGCTCAAGGTGCCGATGCTTTACCATCCGACAAGACTCAGTGGGCAGACGGAGATGGTGATGGCTATGGGGATAATGCTACTGGGAAAAATCCTGATAAGTGCCCGACAAAGGCTGGAAACTCAACTCGAGCTTGGTTACCTAATCCCGAACAACCTCAGGAAAATACAGAATTACCATCACACGGTTGTGAAGATAAAGATGGTGATGGTTGGGCCGATGCAACGGAATCACTGAACATGGATGCTGATCCAAATGAATATCTGGACATTGATCGAGATGGGGTAGGTTCGAATGCAGACTACAATGATACTGATGCACGAATTCAAACTGAACGTCATCACTGCACTCTTGTCTTCACAGATATCCGGGAAGTTTGTGTTGGTTGGCGCAATTCAGTTTATGTTGAGTATTACGATCAAACGATTGCAGCAAATGAAACGCCTTTGACTTACAGCAGTTGGAATACCACGGATTTGACTGAATCAACTTCAGGTGGAGAATGGTACGAAAGTGAGGCTATGACTGATGCTTTGGTCTATGGTGGAATAATCTTTGGAGGTATGACAATCATCATCATCGTTGTTGGCATAATCATGTCCCGCCGTAAGGCGGCTACGTTAACCAAGGAATATGGCGGTGCACTTCCAAGTTCAGCAGCCATGAGTGAGGCTCTTGAAGGAACGGCGGGCTCTTCCGCAACCGGTGGAGTCGAATCCGATTCATTGTGGGATGAAGATGTCAAACCTTTGGAGATGGAAGAGAATGAGGAACCTGGATTCGAAGATGATCCAGAGGATGAATCAACGACAACAGAGGACTTATTCTCTGGAGAAGAATCGATTGAATCAATCGCTTCGATGGGTGAAGAACCTCAGTCTATTGCAGATGAAGTTGCTTCAGAACCTGCTCAAGAAGCACCAGTAGAAGCCCCACCATTGCCAGCATCCGGATTACCTGAAGGTTGGACGATGGACCAATGGAAGTGGTACGGTCACGAATATCTAGCCAAGTATGGCAATGAATAATCAGCGCCAAACGATTGGTAGACTGGAACGAAGATTTCCGAGTTCATTCCCAGTATAGATGGGCTTCCCATCTTCTTTGAGCGTACTCATAATTAACCAAAGGACAGCATTCCAAGATTTGTTCTCTGCGAACAATTCGATTTCACCTGCAGTTGCAGCAATGAGCAGTTTGGCTTCATCGGTCGAATCATCAAACATGGCTCGAATGAGTTGTTTGGTCGTGAACAAATAGCCAGATGGGCGCCATGCCATCATATCGTTCACCTCAAACCTCGAATGGAGCCATATTCAATCGACTCACTAAGTGATCAACATTGACGTCTGCGACACGTTGTAGGTGTTCTTGCAGATTGTCGAGCTCGCCACGCATTCGAGCCATTTTGTGCGCTCGAATAAGATCCTCAAGCAGCGTATTTACGCTCTTGTGGCCGCTTACTGTGCGCATGGTATTCAATTGCCGTCGTACTTCGTAACTTACACTTACCGAGGTCATTCCTTCTCCAGTCATTTGTGCATCCCGATGTCAAATAATTCCCTTCCCTACTTAACCCAACCGCGCGAAAGCAAGGGGCGCGAGTTAATTTCAGACCTTCATCGACGATTCGAGAGCAGTTTTGGATGCTCTTTGACACCAAATTCACGTCGCATTTCTTGGACTCGATTGTGGAATTCTTTGGCCAATGTCCAGTATTCGAGTGAACCAGCACCTGCACCACTGGCTCGGGGTTCGTTAAGCAGCACTGTTGGCGCTCCGCTCCAAGGGGCTTCAGCAACTTTGACCAATCGACGAATGGTCGTGTTGAACACCTTGTTTGGTATCTTTCGAGACACTTCGGTACAAACGTGGCGACTGAGTTTTGATCGAGCATCGACCATTGTCATCGCAACACCGAAGATTTTCAAGTTTCGATTGATACGCTTTTGAATCATTTTGATTGAATTCATGAGCATACTAAAGCCTTCAAGAGCATAATATTCCGCTTGAACAGGAACCATGACCCAATTGGCTGCACACATTGCATTGATCGACAATAAACCAAGAGATGGAGGTGTATCAATTATAATGTAATCAAACTCATCAATAATTGGTTCAAGACCTTCTCGTAGCCGAGTTTCACGTCCTATTTTGTGAGATAACTCGATTTCAGCTCCGGAGAGATGAATGTCGCTTGGAAGCAACCAGAGGTTCTTGATTTCCAATTTTTCAGGGGCTTTTTTGCCTTGACGTAGAATGAAGGCTTTCTGCATAGCATCACTTAATTCGCGAGGAGTCAAGAGATACTCTTCCATCAAGGGGAGCGGTTCACCAGAATCGTTGGCGAGCACATCGTAAGCAGTCTTTCGAATGTTCTTCTTCTCAACACCGAAGGATGTAGCACAATTGCCCTGTGGATCAAGGTCGACGAGGAGGACCTTCGCTGGTGGAACCCCTTGCTTACGCGACCCTTTTGCAAGTGCAGCAGCGAGATTCACGGCGGTGGTGGTCTTTGCACAGCCACCTTTCTGATTGGCAACAGCGATGACCATTTTGTAAGGATTCATCACCATCTCACCTCGCCTCGTATACAACCACAGGGGTCACCTGTTTTGAACTTCGGCATGGATTGAACGGAAGTTCTCAAGAAATGACAGGGACTGGAACTTCCGAGAGAATCTTTCGGACGATATGCATACCTGTGATTCCTCGAATCTTGGCTTCTGGCTTCATAACGATACGGTGGCTGATGATTTGCAATGCAATGCCCTTGATGTCATCAGGAATGACGTAGTTTCGGCCAGCGATTGCAGCAGCGGCTCGACCTGTCTTGAACAGAGACTGCGAAGCACGAGGTGAAGCACCGTTGACAACACGGTGGTCTTCACGAGTTCGCTGAACAATCTCAACGATGTAGGCAAGAATGGCTGGATCGACGTGAACGGTCTCGAGTGCTTTTTGCATAGCAACAACCTTCTTTGGCGATGTGATTTGTTCAACATCGTGTT
>JAYXXD010000026.1:0-19812 GCA_036019775.1 Thermoplasmatota archaeon | reverse complement strand
CATGCTCTACATGATTTTCAAAGCCGACACAGTTGAGTGGAACGAGGACAATGCACAAGGAATCGAATACTTCGGTCTCTACTGGCACTTTGTCGATTTGGCTTGGGTTGTTATCTTCCCAGCATTCTATCTGTATTGAGGTGAAATTATGGGCGAACACAAGTTGATTATGGGCAAAGACATTTACTTTTGGAACTTCATCGTCTTGATGTTGTTTACACTGTTTGAAGTTGGGGCAGTCTTCTTTGAAGAGTGGCCAGGGACGGACATTCCAATCACATTGACAACAGTTTGGGCCATCCTCATTGTTGTTGGAATCGTCAAAGGATTCGGCATTGGTGCATTCTTTATGCACCTTTGGGACGATCCTCGAATCTACCTTCGAGTTGCACTGTTTCCAACACTCTTCGTCTTGTTGATGCTTTGGGGTATTGGACTTTCCAATCCTGAAGGTGTCACAGGTCTCCCAGGATGGTGCACACCAAACTGGGATTCATTAGTGACCGAGCGCTGAGTGAGATTGATGCGGACCATCGCCATCTTCGTTGCCGGATTGTTGCTGTCTGTCGTTCTCGCTGGAGCACCTGTCTCTGCCTACAACGGTATTCAGTTGAGTTATGCAAGCGTAGGAAATTTCACGCTGGTCGATCAAAACAATTCTGAATACAAATTATCTGATGCAACGGAAGAAATCGTTGTTGTATCGTTTTTCTTCACTCGATGTCCTGATGTCTGCCCTGTCATCACCCAAAATCTCAAGTTGGTTCACGATACACTTCCTGAGGAATTGGAAGACAATGTAGGCTTTGTTGCAATTACACTCGATCCAAAGTACGACACACCTGAAGTGCTCACTGAGTACATGCAACTGCATGGTGTTGACTGGCCTCATCTAACTGGACCAACCGAAGATGTCAAGGATGTTTGGAGTAAATTCGCGATTTATGCAGAAGAATACGTCATCGATCCACACGATGATAACATCAGCGATATGGAAGGACAAGTTCATGATTCAAGCATCATTTATGTTCGACCAGATGGGACTGCTGAAGAATTGATGTATCTACCAACAGGGATGACATTAACGAGAGCTGCTGCTGATGATGCAGGTTGGACCATCAACGCATCCCAAGATGAACATGGAATGAAAATCAGTAGTATCAACGGCTATGATGCTCCTGAAGATTACAGTTGGTGGTGGAGTCCAAAATTGTTTGATGAATCCAAACAACGATGGGTTGATGCTCCGACAACTATCGAGGGAATCAATGCATTGGAAGAAATACACCTTGCTTTGTACGCCACAGGTTCGAACTTCAGCCTTCTTGAAGCTCCAAGTGGAGATTTACCGAGTGTACAGGTCGTTTTCCCAGACAATACAACTGCTTCGACAAATGTCTCAACCTTCACTGGCTACCACCTCACTCAGGGTGCCTTTGATGGCGCTGAAATCGATGTTGATATCGGAGACGGTTCATGGGGTCATTTCCTCAACAGCATTGACGGTGTCGCAGCACCAAGCGATTGGAGTTGGTGGTGGCAACTCCACACGTGGAATGAGACGTCGAGTGCGTGGGAGGATGCACCCGTCGGCATGGATGACATCATCGAACCGAGAACATTAGCTTGGGCATCAAACAATACCAGTCATGATGCAATTCCTGAACCTGGCTTCGCCGTCATTGAGGACAGTGAATGCGATGGGCATGGATGGATTATGGGATCGGGAAGTAAGGCGCACTGCATGTGCGATGCTGGCTACGAATGGGCTGAAGACGATATGCTCACCTGTATCCCCGTTGAATCCGAACCAGAATACACTGTTGGACACTTTGCTTACACGTACATCCTCGATGAAGACAAGAAGCCGCGAGTTCGTTACGTTGACGATTCTTGGTTAGCATCTGATTTCGTTGCAGACGTTGTTGAGCTTGCAGAACGTGAAGGGATCATTGGAAAGGATTCTGAAGGTATACCATCCGTTGGCTTCCTCGTTTCTGTCGCAGTTGTCTCTATGGCAGCCATTTCTCTTCGTTCAAAATCTGAATAATCGAGGGAAAAGGGTTTGATAGAGGTCGTTGTGGCCAAGTCACTGCGGAGGTCGCATAGCCAGGTATTGCGCCGGATTTGAAATCCGGTGTCTTATGACTCGGGGGTTCAAATCCCTCTCTCCGCGCCATCAATTTCAAGAGAAGCATTCACAAACTCTAGGACCTCTCGTTCATATATGGGCCGAGGGTTGCTGGGCATTCTTCTTGCATCCACCTTCTTGCTTGCCGGATGTCTTGCACCAGTTGCACCAGATTGGGGCAACGATATCTCCGTTGAACGAAGCGGGGATGGAACCTTTACATTCACCTCTTCAATGTCTGGAAGCACCATCAATTCTGAATTCAATGAAAGCGGCTGTTCGGATGGTGAACTAGGGACAGACAATGAAGGTGAAATCAAATTCGAAGGCTACATGAGCGCCAGTCAAATTTATGAATCACACGTAGCAGATTTACCGAAGGATATTGCTTATGCGACCTCTGCGGCCATTGCGATTCATTCCATGTCCTTTGAGAGTGCAAAAAATGTACGCTCAGGAGAAGGTGAACGTGTTGAAGTCAAAGAGTGGAACGACCCCGTCGCACCTAAGACTGGAGCAGGTACAGCGAACTTGGAGAAGATCGACAGCGATTCAAACAGCAAGTGGTTCGTCCTCGGACTTATCCCTGCAAGTGAAAACATCAACGATGGTGTCGCTGCGCTCGGAAAATACCACCAGCCCGTGCGAGTAACTGGATACCTCGTTGATGGCGAAGGTGATGATGCAATTGGCGGCATATGGAGTGGAGTGAACGATATCAAAGCCTCCTCGGATTGTGTTGCAGAAACTGGAAACCAAAATATTGCTCAAGTGTACGTGCTTGTGACAAAAATCGAACTTGCTGACAGCGTTGTCAGCATTGACGGCGAAGATCAAGACGAGTACGCCTTTGGCGATGTTGCAATACTTGGGCGTGCAGGATTCATTCTCTTCCTCCTCGTTGTTGGCGCAGGCGGTGCAGTTGGTGCATACATGTACTCATCACTTCGACTGAAGATGAGCGCTCGCAGTATTGCCCTCACATTGCTTGGAAAAGAAGGCGTTGAGAAGGCTGCTCAAGTTCGACAAGATGTCAAGGATGCAAAGCGCTCTGGAATGACAACACCAGACGAACGACGCGCTGAGCAACGTAAACAAAGCAAACCTACGGAAGCACCAAAGAAATCGAAAAAGAACGAAGACGATGGTTTCGGTTCGTTTTCAATCGATAGTGCCCTCAGTAGTGGAGGTTCTTCTAAATCACGTTCTGAATTCGGTTCAGGAAGTTCGGTCGTTGCCTCTGATGATGCAAAGCGCGTCGAAAAAGAAATTCAGGAAAGTGAACCGTTTGTTCCTCCAACCTCCACCTTTGGAGGAGGTGCTCCCGTCTCAAGTTCTGTCTCATCTGCATCCACCTCAGTACCTTCATCCACACCTCGCTCATCAGGACCACCAAAATCCTCAGCACCTGCTGAAAAGCCAAAACCTCGACGTCGAAGAGCTGTCCGAAAGCAGGCTGAGCCCGAACCTGAGCCCGAGCCTGAACCAGAACAAAAACAGAAAGAGTTCTGGAATGAAGAAGAGGAAGACTTCTCTGATTTCAGTCTCTAAGCCCAGGGTACGTCCTTGGCACCTCTGAAAACAATCTGATTTTGGTGCCATTCGAGGGTTGCTGGTAATTGTATCAACGGTTCACCATCGGCTTGGATGAAGGTTGGATGTCCAACAGGAACATCCGATGGTTTTCCGTCTTTGTCAACAGGTCGGAGCGTTACACGATTGACGTCAATTTGTTCAATACCCCATTTTCCGACGTGCTTTCCTTTCTTGACAGGACCCATTAATGACAACATTTGCAATCGACTCAAGCGATATGCAAGGACGATTGAACCATCCTTTCGAATCGGATACATGTTTGGAACAACTCGATAGCCTCCTCCAAAAGTTTCTCCGGTTGTTACAGTCATCATGGTCAAATCATGAATGGTTGGCTCTCCATCATCGAGGGTTAACTCAACTTTCCTCCTTGGCCAAAATGGAATGGTCGTAACACCAAGATAAGTGTACTTTTTTGGGCCCTTAATCCATTTCGCACGACGTAATTTTGCTCGACTAATGGCCGATGTAATTCCAGCATCTGACTCGAGGAAGACCCACCGAACCGTACGTCCTTCATGAACTGGTTCTCCATCCCAATGATTCGAAGGTGGGGAGGGATATCCATCCAATGTTGGAGCTGCAACGCCTTCCAGTCGCCAGGCGCCACAACTTCGATCAACCCCCTTCATGAGAATATCAATCGCATCATCGAGGTTCTTTCGGGGAATTCCATGGGTAATACAGCAATCGTTTCCAGAACCAAATGGAATCTGGCCAAGTGGAATCTTCGAACCGCGTAAAGCTGAAGCGACTTCATGAACGATTCCATCTCCGCCAACGGCGACGACAAGAGGATTTTCATCTCCAGTTGATTCAATCTGTTTCCTAAGTTCAAAAGCAAGTTCCGCTCCATGACCTATTCGTTCGGTCATGTGTTCTAGGACTTCAAATCCCTTCTCAGTCAATCGCTTTTTGATTCCAGGCCATGCCTTTCCGCAGCGAAAGTCCCGACTTGCAGGATTGATGATGAAATGTGCCTTGACCATACAGATTGCTGATTCTTACACGGTTTCAATGTATCCATGGACGGACGAACAGACTCATCAACTCGATACCTTTCGCCATTGATGAGGACCATCCATGTGGACCGACAAAGACGAAGCGTTCATGCAACGCGCGCTTGATGTTGCAGAACGAGGGAGGGGTCGTGTTGCACCCAATCCTTTAGTCGGTTGCGTTCTTGTCAAAGAAGGCGAAATCATTGCAGAAGGCTGGCACGATCATCTCGGTGGACTTCATGCTGAACAGATGGCTATTCATGATGCTGAGTCGAAAGGCAATTCACCGAATGGAGCAACCGCCTATGTCACGCTTGAGCCATGCAATCACTACGGGCGTACACCTCCATGTACCGAAGCATTGCTTTGGTCAGGAGTTAAGCACGTCATTGTGGCTCATCCAGACCCAAATCCAACGGTTCGTGGTAAAGGATTCCAAGTGTTACGAGATGCTGGAATCTCTGTCGAATCTGGACTACTTGAACAACAAGCTGCTGAACAAATGAAGCCGTTTCTTCACTGGTGCGAGCATCGACGTCCAATCGTTACCGTCAAACTCGCTGTCGATGCGAACGGTTCTGTCGATGACCGCGCTGAAGCACCTCAGCGTTTCACCAGTGAAGCTTGTCTTGACGAAGTCCATCGCCTTCGAATGGATTGCGATGCAATCCTTGTCGGAGCGGAAACGGTCGAGCGAGACGATCCATCCCTCACTGTTCGCCGAATCGAAACCGAGCGTCAACCACTTCGCGTCATTCTTGACCCTCAAGAGCGAACCAATCCAAATGCAATCGTGTATACGGACGGTCATGATACCATTCAAATCGGAGCAGATTACAACGGATTGCTTCCACTTCTCAACCGCTTAGGAGATTTGGAAAAGCAACGGCTTCTCATTGAAGGTGGACCGACGACCATTCATTCATTTCTCAAAGAAGGACTTGTGGACGAATTTTACCTTGTTCAAAGCACGATTGTCCATCAACAACCTGTTCCATCAAACATCGACCAAGATGTCCTTCTTCAAGCGGGTTTATCGCTGCGAAGAGAAGAACAATGGGGCGATGAATCGGTTCAGATTTGGATCCGGGATGCTACGCAGTGAAGTGAACAAAAAGCGGGCGATGCAGGATTCGAACCCACGTCTCCGGCTCCGAAGGCCGGAAGGATATCCAGACTACCCTAATCGCCCAATCTCACCGAGTTGGCTCTCCTTTTTGAAAGAGTTGGCGAGATATCCAGCCTCAAAAGAAAGAACCACCGGTACTGAGAATGATGAAGAGAAATATGATTGGGACGAGATAAAATGCAATGGTAATGTATCCTAGGATGTATCCGGTTCTCGCCGCATTGAGGCCAGTACCTGATGTCATCGCATTGCCTGCACCAACATGACCAGTAATGATCGCAATCAATCCAAAAAACCAAGCAAGGAAACAGAAGAGTGGAAGGACAAAGCCGAATACAACCAATGCAATTCCAATGACTCCAAAAGCCAAAGCTACATCTGCACTCGTATTCTTTGCAGTTGGATTAACAACAAACTGTCCAGAATGCGCTTGCGGTTGGCCAACGAGCATTGGTTGCCTAGGCTGATTAATCGTCACAGATTGTATCGGAACCGATGCAGGTTTTTCCCCTGGGCTTGAGGGTTGCATGACCCCAACTCATTGCAGTAGATGTTCAATGTATCGACGACGATAGTCGCGATTCAAAAAACCATATTCAAAATCATGATTCAACAGCTTTCGGCGCTGCCTGGTTAACCGAATCGGAGACACCAGCAGAATATCGAGCGAAATTCTCGTTGAACATTTTGGCAAGTTTGTCTGCTGTTGTATCGTATGCGTCTTTGTCATCCCAGGTTGTCTTTGGTTGCAAGACTTCACTTGGAACGTCTGGGCATGAGGTTGGAACTTCGAAACCAAATCGTTCATCTTCTACATACTCGACATTGTCAAGTTCTCCATCGAGGGCAGCGTTGAGCATGGCTCGAGTGTATCGAATCTTCATTCGGTTTCCTACACCATACGGCCCGCCATTCCAGCCAGTATTGATGAGCCAAGCCGTTGACCCATGCTCCTCCATCTTCGCAGATAGAAGGTCCGCATAAACGCCAGGATGCATTGGCATGAACGGTTCGCCAAAGCATGCTGAGAAGGTTGCTTGAGGTTCCTTGACCCCCACTTCTGTTCCCGCAACTTTTGCGGTGTAACCTGAGATAAAGTGGTAGGCTGCTTGTTCAGGGGTTAGACGAGAGATCGGGGGAAGAACACCAAATGCATCGCAGGTCAAGAAGATAACATTCTGAGGATGTCCACCTCGAGAATCTGAGGTGCGGTTGTCAATGAATTCGATAGGATAAGAGCCTCGAGTGTTCTGAGTTTTGCTCACATCCGTGAAGTCAGGAACACCATTACCATCCAAGACAACATTCTCAAGAACGGTTCCTCGACGACGGGTGGTTCCGAAGATCGCTGGTTCGTCTTCTTCGGATAAATCGATGAGTTTCGCATAGCAACCACCTTCGAAGTTGAAAACGCCGTTTGCCCCCCAGCCGTGTTCATCATCACCGATCAGTGCACGCTTTGGATCCGCTGAAAGTGTAGTCTTTCCTGTTCCGGAAAGGCCGAAGAAGATCGCCGTATTCTCGCCGTTCGTGTTGGCTGAACAGTGCATTGGAAGGATGCCTTTCTTTGGAAGAATCAAATTCATGACCGAGAAGATGGATTTCTTGATTTCTCCAGCGTATCGTGTTCCACCAATGATCACTTCACCAGCAGCATAGTTGACAATGACAAAACATTGTGAGTTAAGCGCAGCATCATCAGCTTCGAAATGTGGTGCATGAAAGACGGTGAATTCGGGCGTATGTGAGGCTAATTCCTCAACCGAGGGTCGAATGAACATGTTTCGAGCAAACGTACTGTGCCAAGCATTGTGTGTAATGACGCGAATTGGGAGTGCTTCGCTTGGTTCTGCGCCGCAGGCCAAATCTTGGACAAACAAAGCATCCTGTTCGGAAAGGAATTCTACGACTTGAGCTCGCATGCGTTCAAAGGTTGCAAGGTCTGTTGAAACATTGACATCGCCCCAATTGACATCGTCATGCGTCGAAGCTTCGTCAACGATGTATTTGTCGTTCGGTGACCGGCCGGTTCGTTCGCCCGTCTCGGTCACGAGTGCTCCATGAGCGCTTAAAATTCCTTCATTTCTCGATAAGGAAATATCGATCAGTACATCGGTATCGAGGTTCCAATGAACCTCTCCTGATGCACTGATTCCGTGTGCTGAAAGAGGGGTCGATGTCGGGGTGGAGGTCTCCGCCATGCCAGTGGCTATCGCGGGCCCTCTTTGTCCCTTTCTCTTCAACCGTTGAAAAATCAACACGATTCTTCAAGGTACAGAGAAGGTTTCAAACGGGACTTTAGTGAGACGCATACATGGATGAAGACGTCTCTAGCCACGATTCTGTGGAAGATGATGTTCTTCGACAAAAAGAATTCAGGCGTGGAAGCGGAATCGACCTTGGTCAATTTATGATTCAGGAACCTGATGAAAACCTCGATGAAGAGCAAGTTGTTATTGAGAAAGAAACTGATGAAGCCGTAGGCGAAGTTGCTTCCTTGTTTTCTGCAGATGGTGAGCAGTCCAATGAAGCAGGTGCAATCAAGCGAGATGGAACCGTCGAAAAAGCCGCTGCATCAGACAGCGTTACCGATATGGCTGTGTATGGTGAGAGACGGCTTGGGTTTGGCCTCCTCGCTGGTATGGTTCTCGTCTGGTCAATTTTAGGTTGGGTTGTAGGTACTGCCCTTCCCCCTTTGCTTGGAGGTCCTCTTCTCATCATAATGGGACTCTCAGGTTTGTGGGCTGGGGAAAAATGGATTCCAAATCCAACCATGCATCTTCTGGGTGTAACTTGGGTCATTATTTCAATGAAAATCCTCTATGGATTTGCCCTCGACGTCCATCATTGGGGTTGGTTGGACTCCTCTCCGCTCGGGGCGGACCTTTCACTAGGAATCTTCTTGCTCACCTTGATTGGTTTCAACATCCTGATTGCTCAACGGCACAATGACGATGCCATCGCTGCTCAAGCAACATTAGTCCTTCTTGCTCTGGGTAGCGCAACAGGTGCATTGTACGACGAAATCGGTGTTGCTGGAATGATACTTCTTGGAACACTCTCTATGCATGGACTTGCATTGCATCGTCAATCAGGCAACCTTGCTAGCCTAGGTATCGCCGTCTCATACCTATGGATTGGCCTTCATGCATTCTCGAATGAATGGACGATTGCAAACATCGAGATCGTCTCTTTCGATGACGATTTGTTGTTGTTCATGCTCATGTTTGCTGTAACCGCAACCAATGCAATTATGGCAACGCAATTCCATAAAGCAGACAATTGGTTCTCAGCCGGAGCGGAAGCCCTAGGTCTTGGTAAACCCGGATTGTGGGCTATTTCGGTTGGATTAGGAATGATTGGAGCTTTGCTCTCAATAGCAGCAAATCGAGATGAAACCGGGTACGCATTAGCTCAATTGTTGCTGCTGATGAGCGCTTTTGGTGGTTCATATTTGGCCGTTCGAGGGGTTGCATTGAGGCGGCTTGCACCATTCATCCTATTTCCTGCACCGTTCCTCTTGGTTCTTGTCATCCTTTTCAATCTTGAAGTGGTTACCATCGATGTTGCCAATTTGAGTGGGTACAGCATCTATGCAATTTTCACAGCAATCCTAACATCGATTGCTTTGCTTCGAAATCAGCAAGCAGTTTCGGATCATGTGCTATGGATTGGAGGCATCATCATCGTTCTTTTACTCACTCTTCTCATACCCGCTGAGAGTGAGGGTTGGCGTCTTTTGGCCTCGCAAGCAGCAGTATGGCTTGGTCTAGCCTGGTTGGGTGTTCAACGAAAATCACCGTCCATTTCTGGCGTCGCTGTTTTGATGCCATGGGTTTGGTTGTTGATGTTTGCAACCGATGTCGAATCTCGAATGTTTTCCAACGATTTCATTCCAGTAACTTTGGACGAACAACACGTTGCTGCTTGGATGCTGTTGTTGATTGTTCAACAAATCTACGTCAATCTCAGTCAAGGTCAGGCTACTCTCAATCTTGCTGGAAGATTAGCGGGTTTGAGTGAACTTGGTGCCCGAGCACGCGATTCAGGTTTGTTGCAATTGTGGAACCTCTCGTTCATTCTTTCACTTCTATCGGTTTGGGGAATTACCCGTGTTGATGGTATGCCTGCATGGGGCCTCCTTGGCGTGATGGCTGCTATTCTTCTGTTCCATGGAACATTGGTTGCATTGGGCCAGCATCGCGGCCAGCCACGAACAATGTTGATCGCTTGGAGTATATTTGCGCTCCATTTCGGTTGGAAGTTTGGACATACATCCATATTTGCTGCAACAATGGTTGCGGGTTGTTCGTTAATGTTGGCACATACTGACAGATTCCTTGACGATAAGAACGATGTGAAACGAAATCAAACCAACAGCATCGTTACCTTCCAACTGTTGGTCATGAGTGCATTACTTGTCATTCCAGCATTACGAAACGATGCATCTTTGGAATTGACCAACGCGGATTGGTTTCCACAAAATGGCCAGGATGCTATGATGATGGGATTGATCTCGTTGGGAACGTTGTTCCATTATCTGAGTCGAGTTACAAAGATGGACAAGTTGCTACCGCCTACGCTATCAACTGTGGCAATGATTGCAATGATGTTGTATAGCGGTGTTGCGCTTGAACTTCAGTTCCTAACAACCATGGCTTTGGTTAGTTTTGTTGGCTCTGGCGCATATCTTGCCTTCCAAGGAGAATGGCGATCAGGTCTCCGTTCAGTTGCTCGCCGTGATGAACGCTTGAAGGAAATTGAAGCGAAACAACGCGTACAAATTGCATACAACCAAACGTCTGAGGAAACGGGGGTCCAATTCATTGATCCTCAAATGATTGAACTGGCTGAAAAACAAAAGAAGCGGGCGAAGCGTTCTGGTTCAACGGGTGAAATGGATCTCGAATTGGGCGATATCCAACATCGCCCAACCATCGTCCTATCCTTTTTAGGAGTGACAATTTTTGCTTCAATTTTCTTTGCATACATGAGCGGTTCTGGTCTTCTCGCATTGTTGTTGATGGGTGGAATGTCCTTCCTATTCATCAGTTTGGCCCGATTGCGTGCAGATTCCCTCAACTTACGATTGGTCGATGTTCTCGGTGTTGAAATCACCATTGCAGTAACGATGGCGGGGCTGGTCTTGGTTCATCTTGCAGCACGAATGACACAAGGGACTGTTTTTCTCTCTGAGCAATACGACCTACTCGCCCTCATAGGGGCACTTGTCGCCATTGGTAGTTTTGCTCTCGTTGGTCGCGATGATCTGGGAGTTCGGATTCCGAACGTCCTTGACATGGTCATTGGCTTATTGGTTCTCGATCGACTCTTCGGTGTACTTGCAGGGGGCGAGCTTCCAATTCCAACCATGACCAATCCATTTGAGTTCAACAACCTTTCATGGACAGTTCCGATTGTAGGAAACGAAATTCTTCTTATCATCGCAGCCCTGCTATGGGATTGGGTCGAACGTGAACGACAGAAGCGAAGTTTGCAAGACCATCGTGGAGCTCTTGGACGAATTTCATACGGATTGTCAATTCTGCTTCTATCGTTTGGACCTGCTGCATTGTTGGGGCTGACTTTGATGGTCTTACGTGGATGGGAATGGAAACAACCTGCCGTTCTCATGATTGGTTTCATCGTCCTTCCCGTTGCGCTCAATGAGCTGGTTTGGTGGATTGAACTGGAATTTGAAATCCCATTGTTCGAGATGTGGATGTCATCTGTAGCCATCGGTTGCATGGGGCTTATCGCCGGAGCGATGGCAACGTATAGAGATCAAGGATTGTGGATTTCAGCGGCGCTTTGGGTCGCCCAAGTACTGTTTATCGTCAGTGGAGTTTTGTCTCCATCGTTGTTGTTGTTTGTTCTGCTGATCTTGGCCATGTCAACAACATCATGGGTGATTGGCGTACTCACACTTCGACGTGGATGGAGAATCGTTGGTTTCCTGAACCTTGTGCTTGCATGGATTGTTGCAAGCGTCCTCATTTACCAAGGTATGTCATCAATTGCAGCACTCGCCTTGCTCTTAGCAACGGCTGCTTTGCTCGCCATCGTCACCTATCTTACGCAATCGAGAGATCAATTACTTGCATCTCAATGAGCGACTGGATTGAACGTCCGCAACAGGAGGTTCTGGACTGAGCGCATCATAAGCATGGCATCAAATCCAGGTTCAGGTTCAGAAAACCTGAGACTCACGCTTGTTTTTGCTTGTGTTCCACTGTTTCGCAATCCAAAACTTACGTCTATACCATTGAATTGACATTGTATCAACATCAAATTGGATTCACCTTCCAACCCTGTTCGTGACCAGTTTGTTACGTCCCCAGCAAGTTCGAGATGGGTTCTAACCATCGATTCAACAATGTCAGATAGTTCATTCTTTCCATCCCACATCCATCGGTTTGGATTCTTAACGCTCAGACGCTTCTTCCACCCTTTCTGCATCGAACCGTTTTTGACATTCTGGAATGCAAGCAATGCAAGAACCAGCGTCATCGCTCCATCGCCGACAAGACTCCAATGCTGATCGTTGTGAGGGTGTGGCGAGGGTAGGACAAGGTGTCCTGAATCTTCAATACCGAACAACAAAGGTTGTTGTTCTTGTTTGGGTAAATACGGGCTAAGTGCATGCGATAACCATCGGTCACCTACAGCAGTTTCAAACCCTTCCATTTCGGCGTTTTCCTTAACACTGGAAAGGAGTTTCAAATTGGATTCAATACTCGCTGCAACTTTCCATGAACGAGGACATGCGCGTAACATTGCATCAGCAATATCGTCACCATCGACCACTTCAACTCCGCTCTTCGTTTCACGAACAAGTAAGCATCGGTCTCCATCACCATCGAGTGCAGCGCCAAGAATTCCATCATGGCCTTGGGCTGAAAGCGAATCGATAAGCAAATGTCCACTCTTGCCAACCTCTTCCCAGGTCCATGATTGACCGGGTGATAATTCTCCAGCACCGCAGCCATCGTTCATTGCAACCGCTTCATGACTCACTTCTTCAACAGAAAGACCCTGTTCTTGCAGCCACTTAGCCAGCCATTGCGTTGCATGGCCTTTTGAGGAATCCAAATGAAAATGATTCAATTCCAACAGATTTGATTCAAACAATTGCTGAATGAGTTTAACCCTTCGATTTAACCAATGTTCATGTTCAACAGTATGCATAGAATCGGGGACCATCCAAGCCTTACGATCGACAGCATCAATTTCTCGGTCTTCCTGAGAGAGGGAATAAGCCGTTTCAGAAACAAGCATTTCGTACATTGGCATTGATTTACGCCCTTGTGAATCAAACACCTTGAGACCCGAATCATCAACAGGATTGTGACTTGCAGTTATCATGCACCCTAATCGCGATTGTGTTTCAAGAACTGCATAGTGCAGCATCGGTGTCGATGCACATCCTACATGGATGACTTCACAATTCGATGCATGAAAGCCTAACGTCAGCCATGCAGCAAGCGTTTGATTGTGCGGCCTGTCATCCCATCCGATGATAACCTGGCTTCCTTCTCCCACTTCGGGCAAACAACGGCCGAGGGCTTCTCCAAGTAGTTTCATCAATTGAGGAGTAAAAAGCCGATCTTCGACAAGACGTGAAAGCGCTTCTTCATCATCGCATTCATCAAGAGAAACACGTCCACGTATTCCATCGGTTCCGAATAGATTGGTCATGGCCTTACCTCAACGTACGATGCTTTCATCGGCATGGTAACCGCTAACGGTCGCGTTGGGATGGACCATGCATGATTTTCCAAGCACTGTCCCTGGATTTGTCACTGCATTGCATCCAAGTTGTGAATCATCACCGAGAATGGCTCCAAACTTCCGTAATCCAGTATCTCTTCGGACATCATTAAGCCAAATTCCAATACTTTGTCCATCGTTTCGTAAATTGGAAAGTTTGACGCCCGCGCCGAGGTTGACGTTTGAACCAAGCACAGAATCACCAACGTAATTGAAGTGTGGAGCCTTTGCTCCTTCAAGGAACAACGAATGTTTTGATTCACTCGCATGACCGAGTAAACTTCCTTGTTTCATCCAAGTAAATTCTCGAACATATGCATGGGACCGAATCGTAACGTTCGCTTCAATAAGACAGGGTCCAATGAGATGAACATGTGGTTCGATAATTGCTCCTTCAGCAACATGAACGTGGCCCTTTCGCTCATCGATTGAAACAAATTCAACATCATGAGGGTGCTTTGGACCAAGTTGTGCAAGTTCTGATTCAATTTGTCGTTTAAGATTCGACGGATTCTTTGGATCCAACAAGGACCAAACCGGTTGGTTTGGATCCATTAGGCTATGAGCAGTATCGGAAGAAAATAGAGCCTCTGTTTTGACTCCATCTGGCCAGTCCATGAACCTTCGAGGAACCTTGTTGCATTGAATGTTTGGTCAACTCATGGCGTGATAGATGCGCTTCCCTGTTGTCGCATCGAGTTTGAAACCGATGATGTTCTTCATGTGACGTGGAATAAAATATCCGATTTTACGTGCGGTAAGTCCATGATTTCTCATCTTTCGCTCATTTGACAAATATGCAACAATATCCGCAGCTGAGCAGCCCGGCCGATCTTCAATATACGTAGCAATTTCAGCCTTGAGTCGCTCTAAGCGTGCGTTCTTTTGTGAGCCTTTTCCTTTCATGCCAACCATGTATTCTACTTGTTTTCTGAAGTATATCAAAGAACGATGGGGCTTCCATGGGCGTCCCATGATTTTGTCACCAAAGGTTCTTCAAACCACTGCCTTCCGAAGAATCATGGGCGAAGTAAGAGCAGTTACAGATTCTGAGTTTGAGAGCACCCTTGGCGAGAACGAATGGGTCCTCGTTGATTTTTGGGCTGAATGGTGCGGACCGTGCAAAGCGATCGCTCCAATCCTCAACGACCTTGCTGGAGAGCGTGATATTCTTGTTGCAAAGGTCGATACCGATGCAAACACCATGAATGCTGCTCGGCTTGGCGTTCGCGGGATTCCTGCATTGTTCCTTTTCAGAAACGGCACAATGGTTGATAACAAAAGCGGAATGATGTCCAAAGCTGCCTTGATGTCATGGGTTGACAACCATATGACAGCAGACGATTTCTGATTCACTCTATTCGATTTCGGCGTTCGATTTCCGCTGAGCCCACTTCTCTCACGAGTCGTTCACGAAGAGCCTCATGCAGCCACATACCTTGATCCAGTTCAATCAACAAGCCATAATCAAGCAAGCGTTGTGGAGGCATTCCGTCCCATTCGAGACTTTCTGCAAGTACCTTCCACTGAATCGGTTTTTCAGCTACTGCAAGCGTTGCTAAGAGTTCGCGTTCATCTTCGGGAAGTGGAGCAAGGATCTCCTCATCCAAGAACCGTAACCAATCCTCGTGGGTTGGCTTTCCGTACAATTCGAGCATTTCGATGGCGAGAGGATGCCCTCCTGTCCGTTCGTGAACATCGTTCACGTCAATATCGTTGAGGTCCAACTCTTCGAGCCATCGAGACGTCTCATCCAGTGATAGACCCGACAGGGGGAGCTCTTCAACTATGTCTCGCATATGGACGTCTCTTCGGTCGTAGAAATCCAAAGAAGTCCTTGAAACCAGTACAAACCGAAGTGGTGTTTTCTGCGAGATTTGCAATAATGCTCCGAGGAGGTTTTTCGATTCCGGAGCAATGTGGTGAACATCATCAAGAACAATCAACCAATAGGGAGGAGGGCCTCCAGGAGCGATTGAAAATCGCTCTCGGACGGTATAGGCATCGGTCAAGTAAGCCAGCAGGCGTCGTCGCCAAGTATCGACGTCCAATGGAGCTCCAGGGCGAAGCGGTAGCGTCTCAATCAGGTTGTAAGGATCGTGTTTCTCATCAATTCCAAAACGATGCAGAAGACTTACTGCAAGACCAACTTCTCGATCCCATGGTTGGCAAGGATACCAACAGATGGAGAGATTCGGTTGATTGTCTTGTTTTCCAGTCAGCCATTCAGCGACAAGTGTTGATTTACCAATGCCTGCAATTCCTGAGACGACAGCAAATGGTGAACGTCCTTCGAACCAATCATCCAATCGCTTTAGTTCCTTTTCTCGTCCGCGTATTTTCCGAGTCTGTGGAGCGCTTGTGTGATAAGTCGCATGGACACCTGCAAGTGGTTGAAGGCGCCCCGGTGGCGGAGTTGCATCCTCATCATCTTGTTTTTTAATGAGACCAAATCGGATATCGCCCCACGTTAATACGCCTTCGTGTTGCGCGTGCAATAGAACTTGCAGCAACGACATGTCCGAAGCCAGACGGTCAGCAGCATCTTTCGATTCAATCTCAAGAAGTTGCCCGTCCTTGTCCCGTACCAACACCATCGTTTCACCTAATTTGTTGGTTCGAAGTTTGGCCATGTCACGGCCATCCTCGGTTAACTGCCATGTCTTCTGTCGTCGGTCATCGTTCTGAATTGAGCGAGTGTGTTCACTTACCCAACCCTTGCGAACGAGATCTCGCATGGTTCGACTGACATTCGGAGGATGTTGTGCACACGCTTCCGCAATCCCCGGCCGTGTCAAGGCAGAGGTCACGATGAATCGATCAGCAAGATGGTCATGATGCAAGAGGTGCAGCAAGACGCGGTCTGAGACAGCGACGTTGACTTTTGGCAACCCCTCGGCCATGTACAACTCTAGAGAATATCACGTTCAAGCGTTCCGATTCCCCGTGTTTACGTTTACACAGGAAGACCACAAGCCCTAATAGCAAATGAACTTCGGAGGATTATGGGTTCAGAGATTGACAAAAAGAGAGCCCTAAGTTGGCTCCTCATCTTTCTCATGATCGGAATCGTCCTAGCGCCACTGAGCGCTCATGCAGCGGACTCTGATGGCGATGGTGTTGACAACACACTCGACGACTGCCCATACGCTAGCGGCACCTCAACAATCGATCGAGATGGTTGCCCTGATCGCGATGGAGATGGTATTTCGAATTTCTTGGATGGTTGGACCAGTCAGAATCCAAACTTTGTTCTTGATGCCAATAATCCGCGTTCTACAGATTTCAATGATGTAGATTATTCTCCTGACGGGTCTGAGATTGCTACATCAAGCGATGACGGGTACATACGCATTTGGAATTCATCAACGGGACAAAACACACGTTCTGTTGTCGCCGTATCCAACGGTGGAACGGGGAAGCTTTCATGGTCTGCTGATGGTCGATTTATTGGTGTGACCTCCCAAGCCGCTGATGAATTCAACATCTATCATGCATCCAACCTAACCTCACTCCATGGCGCTCTCTCCTCAGATGTCGGGGGGGGCGATTATACCTATGACATTGATCTCTCTGCAGATGGAACAATGGCAGCCGTTGCGATTGGGCGTTCTGGAAATGGTGGGACGAACGGTGTGGTCCGAGTCGTAGATGTCATCAATGGGACCGTCATGCAAAATCTTAATCCAGGGAATGAAGATCGGTTCCATTCTGTTGATTTCTCACCAAGTGGGTCGCACATCGCTATAGGCACGAGTGGGGATTACTACGTTGTTGATGCTTCAACTTGGGCCACCATCCGAAGTGAAAGTGCCCCCGCTGGAACCGTGAATTCCATCGCATGGTCTCCGAGTGGAGAGCATATTGCTGTCTGCGAAGGTTATGTCAACAGTCAAGGTGGCTCTCGAATTCGCGTGTATGAGGCTGATGTTTGGTCCAATACGTGGACAAAGTCAGGTTCTACCTCGTGTTATGCGACTGATTTCTCGCCAGATGGAAACCAAGTCGTGTTCGGCATGGGCTGGTATGCCGGCGATGGTGCAACAGCAAAGATTTACGAAATTTCCAGCGGCAACCTCATCGATTCATTTGCGCAAAATCGGCCGGGCGGGTGCAGCTCTACAAATAACAACCAGTGCGGTCAAAACAATGGCGTCTCCTGGTCACCTGACGGCGTCTACATTGCTCAAGCATTCGGCAGAAACAACGAAGGTTTCTACACGTGGAAGAGTGACCTTGACCCTGATAACGATGGTTGGAATACTACAGATCAGGGCGATGGGAAGGTCGACGAATTCCCGGATGATGGAACTCAGTGGAAAGATTCGGATTCAGACGGTTATGGCGACAATCCGGCCCCTGCCCTCAATCCAGATGCATGCCCACTCGTGTTTGGAAATTCATCCATGGACAGGTTAGGATGCCCTGATGCAGATGGGGACGGGTATTCAGATGACAATGATTGGGCTCCAAGCAACAAGGAGCAATGGGTCGATGCTGACAATGACGGTTATGGCGACAATTATCTCTATGATATCGCATCCAATCAACTCCACCTCAATCAGCGTGGTGATGCTTTTCCAAACGATGCTACCCAATGGAACGATACCGATGGTGATGGCTATGGAGACAACTATGAGGATGCGTCATGGGACGAGTTCCGATCTCCAGATTGGCCTGGAGAAATCGTCGCAGGTGCACAGAACATCGACGTTTTCCCGCTTGATCGAACCCAATGGCGAGATACAGATGGTGACTGGGTTGGCGATGAGCAAATGAGTGACCGTGCAGATGGATGCCCCACAATATGGGGTAATTCCACCTTCGATAGGCTTGGTTGTCTCGATACAGATGGTGACGGGTATTCAGATCCAGATGCAAACTGGCCAGCAAAGACCGATTGCTATGGAGCAGATGCATTTCCAACCGACCCAACTCAATGGTGCGACGAGGACAATGATGGCTTTGGAAGCAATCCGGATGGAAACAATGCAGATGATTGTCCCAACCAAGCTGGGGCTTCAACCGAAGATCAATTCGGTTGTCCTGACCGTGACAATGACGGTTACTCAAACACAGGCGATCCATTCCCAGATGACGGAACGCAGTGGGAAGATGCTGATGGAGATAACTACGGGGACAATCCGGATGGAAACAATCCTGATTTCTTCCCCAACGATGCATCACAATGGCGAGATTCCGACGGTGATGGCTACGGAGACAACCCTGGTGGAAACAATGGTGATCGATTCCCGAATGACCCTACACAGTGGTCCGACGCTGATAACGATGGGTATGGTGACAACTTTATCGATACTGATGGCGATGGCGTTTCTGAAGGAAATTCTGACGTTTGTCCTCAAACATATGGCGATTCGAAATCAGCAGCATCCCGTGGATGTCCAGATTCTGATGGTGATGGCTTCACAGATCCAGAAGATGCCTTCCCAAACCAGCCACTTCAGTGGGCTGATCAGGATGGAGACGGCTTTGGTGACAACGTGCAGTTCACCGATGGTGACGAGTGCATCGATGTCTATGGCAAGAGCACGGAGAACGGTGTGCAAGGTTGTCCTGATTCCGATGGAGACGGTCATGCAGACCCATTCGGTGACTTTGTTGCGAAGCCAGATTGCACAGGTGCTGATGCCTTCCCAGACGATCCCGAACAATGGTGCGATAAGGACGGTGACGGTGTCGGAGACAATTACCAAACAACAAACAAGACGGTCGTCGATGAAGATAACCTCGGATTGATGATTGAATTGTGCGACCAAATTGGTGATGCATTCCCGAACGACCCTACACAGTGGTCGGATATGGATTGCGATGGACGTGGCGACAATGCAACTGGTATCGCTCCGGATGCGTTCCCGTTACGAAAGTCACAACAGGATGACAACGATGGTGATGGATTCGGTAACAGCAATATCGCTGGTGTAGCTTGGCAAGGCGATTCGTGTAGAAATGAATACGGAACTTCAACAATTGACAGGTATGGTTGTCCAGACAACGACAAGGATGGTGTGTCCAACCTCAACGACCCGTGTCCATGGGATCCAGATGTTGACGCTGGAATTCGAGGCGAAGTTGATTGCGCCATTACCGAGGACCCCAACAAAGCAGATGAGGGTGAAACTACGACTGAAGTTGAGACAAAGTCATCAAACGTTTTGGTTTACGCC
>JAYXXD010000025.1:0-20080 GCA_036019775.1 Thermoplasmatota archaeon | reverse complement strand
GCCCACATCTCCTTCCGCTTCCTCTCGAAGGAGTGGTTCAGGCAGGTTGTCACGTGCACCGTTGATCTTATCCTTGAGACGTTTCATCAGTGCGAAATAATCGTCTGGCTTTTCTGAATAAACCCCATCTGGGTTGTGCCCGGTTCCTCGGTAGAGAATAGGTGCCATTCCGCTGCCAGGTAGTGTTCTGTAAGGAATGCCATCGCCGTCAAGATCACGGTAGCGGCCAAAGTTTTCCATTGCTTCAAAGACCTCTTGTTCACGAATGGTCTTGCCTCGATCCATCGGTGTGTCTGGATAGGTGAAACCTTCGCATGCCCAGCGGTTCATTCCAAGGTCAAGGTCTGAAAGACCAAACACAGGGGTCTGATAACGCTCGGAGATGTCAAAAGCCTTCCATCCGAATTCGAAACATTCCTCAACGGTCCCGGGGATGATGACGATATGTTGCGTATCGCCGTGGCTTCCTTCGTAAAGCATGGCCAAATCGGATTGCTGAGTCCTGGTTGGAAGACCGGTCGAAGGTCCAACACGGTTGACATCCCAGAAGACGGAAGGAATCTCAGCAAAGTAAGCAAGGCCAATGAATTCCTGCATAAGCGAGATGCCAGGTCCAGATGTTGCGGTCATCCCACGACCGCCTGCCCAGCCAGCTCCGAGAACCATTCCTGCTGCGGCAAGTTCATCTTCAGCTTGTATGACAGCACAGGTCGATTCACCTTCATCGTTGGTTCGAAGCCGTGGCAACCAACCGATAATGCCTTCAGCGAGACTTGATGATGGTGTAATCGGATACCAAGCGAGCAGTTGAACACCACCGAAGATGCAACCGAGTGCTACGGCTTCATTACCTTCCATGAAGAATCGTTGTTGTTCAATCGCTCGAGATTCAACGACATAAGGGTCTGTCTTAGTGAAATTCTCTTTCGCATAATTTCGTCCAAGTTCAAGTGCTGTCGTGTTGAGTTCAATCGCTGATGCTTTGCCTTTGAACTGGCCCGCAACTGCCTTGTGAAGGGCTTCATCAGTGATGCCAAGAAGTTCAGCAAGCACACCGACATAGACGATGTTGGTCACAAGTTTAGCGAGTTTCGGGCTCAGCGAACGTGCAAGTTTTGTCATCGGAACAGGATACGAAACGACGTCCTCACGATCCATCGGCATCTTTGAGTCCATGTTCCAAACAACAACCGATCCAGGTTCAAGAGCTGCGAGATCCTCAGCCCATGTTGCCTTGTTGACAAGGACCTGTATGTGGGTGCGATCGCCCGGTGCTTGGTATCCTTCATCTGAAAGACGTACGATGTACCAGGTCGGAAGGCCAGAGATATTGGAAGGGAACAGATTCTTCCCAGAAACTGGGACGCCCATGTCAAAAAGAGACTGTAAAAGAATCAAGTTGGCCGATTGAGAACCAGTTCCGTTAGCGGTTGCGATGTTGATGGTGAAGTCGTTAGCGATGGTGTCCATCTGTTGTGTCTCCTTAGGCGATTGCGACGGATGTCGCGGCCTCTTGTTTTACGCCCATCGCTTTCATCACTTCAATATGTTGCCGTGAAATCCTCATCATTGCCATCCGTGAAGGTCAAAAACACAAGTCCATTCTGAGGGTCCATGGCGGACGATGCATTGAGCGAGGCTTGGGAAAAAGCAGCAAAGGACATCACGAAAGGAAAGAACGAGGGTGCTTTGCAGACATTGCGGGTGGCTGACCCACACGCTATCGAGCCTATGACAGCGCGATTGGTTGGTGAAGCGACGTGGAACATCGCGAAATCGAGCGGTTCCAAATCCGATTACAGAAAAGCTGCAATGTTCCTGCGAGAAGCGAGTAAAAAGAATCCAAAGGATAAGAAAACGGGCTCACTCTACAACAAACTTCTCAATGAAATGCAAGACAAGCGAATTAGTGAAACAGTCATTCCACGAATGTTCAACAATGGCGGCCCAACTCCTGCTGGAATCTTCGCAATTTTCGGAGGATTTCTTCTCGTGCTCGGATTGATCACGATTGCAAATTCAGAACCGACGACTACAGATATCGTCGAATTCGATATTTCCTGGAGCGAAAACGGAGTAGCAAAAAGTGGTCAGGTTACCATCGAGTTGTATCCTGATGCGGCTCCCATTCACGTTGAGAATTTCAGATTACTTGTCCAAAATGGAGACTATGATGGGACGTCCTTCCATCGTGTTATTGGAGATAACGACCAAACTCCTGAATTCGATCCCTTCATGATTCAAGGTGGCGACTTCACCAACGGCGACGGTACTGGAGGTCATGCTGCTAAGTGGTTCGGTTACTGCAATGGCATGGAGATGGCGTCTGAATCAGAGTGCACACAAGGTGAAACGGCTTACACAATTCCCGATGAGGCCGACAATGGCCTTCTTCACGAGGAGTGTACGATTTCAATGGCTAAAACCAAAAACCCTCACACAGGAGGCAGTCAATTCTTCCTTATTCCACGAGAGAGTACACCGAACTGGTTGGACGGAGTACATACAGTCTTCGGGCAAATTACCAGCGGCTGCGACCATGTTTCGACCATTGCTGAGGTCGCAACTGACGAAGGCGATCGCCCAGACGAAGAAGTGAAACTCGTTTCTGCAACTTTTGTTGGTTCAGAAACTGAGCCATGGTACAAATTTTGGTGATGTTCCACAGAAAAGTGAACAGTTCGGTTGATTAATGGGGCGCGATTCCCTGCAAATCATGAGCGAATTGGACCCTTTTCTAGCCAAGCGTGAACTTGAGGTTGGAGGCGCATATTATGCACTATCAGCCCTTGATGATGCTGGAATTTCAACCAAGCATCTTCCGTATTCGATGCGAGTCTTGTTGGAAGGCGCTCTCCGCAATTGCGATGGCTTCTTGATTCGAGAGGAGGATGTCAAAGCCATCGCTGGATGGCAAGCCAATGGTGAACGTGGTGAAATTCCATTCCGTCCCTCCCGTGTCATTTTGCAAGATTTCACGGGCGTCCCTGCTGTTGTTGACTTGGCTGCACTTCGAGACGCGATGGTTCAAATGGGTGGTGATCCAGAAAAAGTCAACCCACAGGTTCCTGTTGATTTGGTCATTGACCATTCCGTTCAAGTCGATGTATCTGGAGCAAATCCTGACGCGTTGCAACTCAATCTTGATATTGAATATCATCGAAATATGGAGCGCTATACGTTCCTTAAATGGGGTCAGCAATCGTTGGCGAATTTCCAAGCTGTTCCTCCGTCGCGGGGAATTGTTCACCAAGTCAATCTTGAATTTCTTGCAAGCGTAGCTCGTGCTGAGAACAACATTTGGCTTGCTGACACGTTGGTTGGGACCGATTCACATACGACCATGGTCAATGGTCTCGGAGTTCTAGGTTGGGGTGTTGGGGGAATTGAGGCTGAAGCGGTCATGCTTGGACAACCAATCTACATGCTTTCACCGGATGTTGTTGGTGTACGTTTAACCGGTTCACTCAACGATGGTGTTACGGCAACCGATATGACGCTCAGAATCGTTGAAATGTTGCGTGAGCATGGTGTTGTTGGGAAATTTGTTGAATTCTTTGGTGATGGCTGCACTTTCGCTCGCAGATCGAGCAACTATTGCGAACATGGCTCCAGAATATGGTGCAACCTGTGGCTTCTTCCCTGTTGATGAACGTACCATCGAATATCTTCGATTAACTGGACGTGACGAGGATGCTCTTGCAGGTGTTGAAGCATTCTCAAAGGCTCAAGGTCTCTGGTATAATGCAAGTGATGCAGAAAAATCCTACACCGATGTCCTTGAACTGGATTTGGGAACAATTCTGCCTGCACTTGCTGGTCCAAAGCGACCTCAAGACAGGGTCGATTTGAGGGATATGAAAGACCATTTCATTCAATCGCTGACGAACGGCCTTGGATTTGAAGGACATGGATTGGATGAATCCGAACTCAACAACGGAGCCATTGTCGAACGGGATGGAGAAATCTACGATTTGAATCATGGTGACGTCGTCATTGCTGCTATTACATCATGTACCAACACATCCAATCCAGATGTCATGCTGGCAGCAGGTCTTGTTGCTCGAAAAGCACGCTCGTTTGGTTTGAATGTCAAACCATGGGTTCGCACTTCTCTCGCTCCTGGTAGTCGAGTCGTGACGGAATATTACGAAGCAACTGGTTTGCAAGCGGATCTCAATGCGCTCGGATTCAACGTCGTTGGATACGGTTGCACAACATGCATAGGAAACTCAGGACCTCTTCCAGAGGAAATTGATGCTGCAATTGATGAAGCCAATCTTATCGTTGGAAGCGTCTTATCTGGAAACAGAAATTTCGAAGGGCGGGTTCACGGAAAGGTCAAAGCATCTTACCTAGCTTCTCCGCCCCTTGTTGTAGCCTATGCCTTAGCGGGTACACTTGAAATCGATTTGACAACAGAGCCAATCGGTATTGCAGCGGATGGAACACCGGTTATGCTCTCGGACTTGTGGCCATCGAGCTCTGAAATCGAAGAAGCTCGTTCTGCCATTACACCTGAGATGTTTAAGCAACGTTACGCTGATGCAATGAACGAACCGCGATGGGATTCCATTCCTTCTGAACCGAGCCCACTTTACCCATGGGATGAGGATTCCACGTACATTCGCTTACCGACCTTCTTCCAAGATCTTGCAGCAGAAGCCGATCCAATCGAGCCAATCCACGATGCAAAAGTTCTGTTAAAACTAGGGGATTCCATCACAACGGACCACATTTCACCTGCTGGTTCTTTCCCAGAAAGTGGGCCAGCTGGCAAGTGGCTCGTTGAGAGAGGCGTGGCAAAAGGTGATTTCAATTCATTCGGAAGTCGTCGAGGCAATCATGAAATCATGATGCGTGGAACATTTGCCAATGTTCGTATCCGAAATCAACTTGCTCCGGGAACAGAAGGAGGTTATGCCCTTAACCATGCAACAGGTGAAATCACATCTGTCTATGATGCTGCGATGAAGAATGACGGTCCCATGGTTGTTTTAGCAGGTTCTCAGTATGGCACAGGCTCATCACGCGATTGGGCTGCAAAAGGAACCTACCTCCTTGGTGTCAAGGCTGTTCTCGCAACATCATTTGAACGCATCCACCGTTCCAATTTGGTCGGGATGGGTGTTTTGCCGTTGACGTTCAAGGAAGGTGAATCTCATGAGACACTGGGACTGGACGGAACAGAATCGTTTTCAATTCCTATCTCAAACGAGGTTGAACCACTGCAAGAGTTGACAATTACGGCAACTCGTCTCGATGGTTCAACCGTTGATTTCATCGCTTCTGTACGGCTCGATACACCTGTTGAAGTTGAGTACTATCGAAATGGAGGAATTCTTCATACAGTCCTTCGCCAACTCGCTGCAACCTCCGAATCGACATCTTGAAATGAAACCAAACGGAGTCGATGTTGTGTCATCCAACGATGTTCAATTCACGTTTCGCTCTGAAGAACTTGATGTGGATGTAACGATTGAAGGCAAAAAGGCATGGGTCAAAGGTATCGTTGATGATCTTGGGTTATCGGAAGTGGGTTCGATGATTCCTCTTGGAGTAACGTCTCCGATTGGAGACTCAAAGTCGGCTGAAGACAATCAAACAGATGAGGATATTCTCGTTGCTCCAACCGACATGGGTCCAGAGCCAGATCCAAGCCGTATTCCTGTCGTTAAACGACCTGTAGGGGCATTAGACATTGAACTTGAAATCGAAAAAATCGGGCTTGAACCACCAAGTTCCAACGACGTTTTTGAATTGATGGATGCGTTTTCGGAACTCGAAGAACCGCGTCCAATCCAAGGAGAAATGAGCGTAGATCCAATGGCAGAGGCATGGCTGAAGGAACTGATGCGACTTGTGGTTCGGGAAGGGGGTAGAACCGCTTTGGCTACAGAGACCATCGAAGAGGTGGCTGGACACAAGCTTGGAGGTCGTTCAGGAATCGAACTAAGCGTGTGGCTTGAATCCCTTTTTGCAGCGGGTAAACTGGTCAAAATTCACGGTGGAGATGCCACAGGTTGGGGTCCATCCCCTCGCTGGCTGGGATAAGTTAGAATTGGCGAGCAATATCGCACATTCGCGTCTTGTTTGGCGAAGCGTAGCATCAAAGGGGTTATAGTGGAAGTATGGCTGGCTAAGATGAGTGATATTGATGCAAACAAAGACAAACCAAATCGGGTCAAAACTTCAAAGTGTTTTCCTAGTACTCATAATGGTTCTATCGACGACTGCCGCATTCGCCACAAATGCAAGTGCTTCAGCAGCCCGGAATTACACCACAAATCGTGACCCAATCGACATCGGCATTGCAGATTTCAATTGCGATGGTCACAATGACATGGCAATTGCTACAGACGGAACGCACACCATCACCATTCTACTCAATGACGGGAACGGAGATTTCTCGGAGCGATACGATGTCTGGGTCTCCAAAAACACATCCCGAAATGCGGAATGGGATGAATTCTCGAACGTCCAATTCCTTGAAGTCGGCGACTTTGCTGGTGACAGCGCACCAGATATCGTCATCTTCCAGCGCAACAATCCATTCAAGACAGATGACAACGGTGCACCTGCAGGTGAACCAGGAAACTTGACCATCCTCGAAAACGATGGATGCGGTAGCGATTCATTCACCATCGGCCAAAGATTCACTCACTTTTGGGCATGGGACCTCGCTGTGGGTGACATTAACCAGGACGGGAACGATGATGTCGTTATTCTCGATCTTCTCAACGATATTTCCAATCAACGTGTTGTCACTTATCTTGGTCCTATCGGCTCAAGTACAACACCCAAAGTTACCACCCTTGGGACATCCAACACAAACGCATACAGGGACCTAGAAGTAGGTGATTGGGGTGAAACACAAGGGATCGGAACAACTTGTGTTGACGAGGATATTTGGCTTTTGAGAAGCGAGGGTGTTGACTACGCCACAGGTCAAGTTACAAATCCAGGCAACAGTGACAACGTAACAATCATCGAATACGATTGTCTTTCAAACAACTTCCCAACGACCTATGCATACGCATCCAGTCCTCAACAAATCAATACTCACGTCGTGAACATGGCGACCACATTCGGTGCTTTTGATATTGGCGACATGGACAATGATGGAACAATTGACACCATTGCCATGACTGAAGGCAACCTTGAAAACATCACCTATTCAACATCTACAACCGTTGGAACCTGGTCGAATCCTGCATTGGCTTACTTTGGCCCGTACATTTCCTACGATGTTACCGTTGCAGACATCAACGGCGATGGCGAACCTGATTTCGTCAATCCAACTGTAGCATACCAACAGAATACCTCTGACTCAGCAGGTGGTTCCACCTCCTCATTCTGGCTTAATTTCCCAACAACGGTTCAGGTTACACTTTCAGATGGTTCTGGTGGTCATGTTACACCGCTTTCCTATGAGGCGGGTCGTCGGCCCAACATTGCAGTTGTTGGACAACTTGCAGGTTCATCAACATCAGCACCTGATATTGTTGTAGGACACACGTCTTATTCGTTCGGATCTTGGATAGATAATTTGGGATGGGAAGGCCAGTATGATTACGTCACCGTTGTTGAAATGGACAGCAAAGACATCGCCGTAACTGATATTGAAATTAGTCCTGTCGACCGTTATTTCGGAATTGTTGGCGAAGGTAACAGAGACATCAACGTTACAGTGACAAACACTGGAATGGATACTCTAACGCAAACTGCTACGCTTGACGTGGAGCTCAAAATCGTTGATGAAGTGAATTCCTCAAATACGACTGTGTTTAGTCACGATTTTGATACACCTGCTGATACAACTGGATGTGGCGGAGGATGTACATGGTCGTTTGATGAGTACGTTGATCAGAACTCGAAATGGATTCTGGAAACAAACCATTCCGTCGGAGCAACCGATGGAAACAACGATCCTAACGTTTCTGCCAACTATCAAAACCCAACCGATTTCATGTGGGCTGGTGAATACAAGACCAACAGTAGCGGAGACCTATGGTCGGGTTATGGCCGCCATTGGGATGACGCGCTCACCCTGAAGGATGTTGATTTGACGGGTTCTGACAGAGCCTTCCTGAGCGTTGAACTGTTCCGACATCTTGGATATGGGGCGCTCGGTTCCCCAACGACAGGTTTGGTCTCAGACGTATGGGATGACGTAGCAATGGTCGAAATTGGATCCACAGAAACGGGATGGTCGACCATCGCTTGTCCGACATCAGCACAACTTTCTGGAGATTGCTTATCTGGCCAATCCCTTTGGGGTGGCCATGACACCGATCGCGGCTTCAAGGTCAGCAACGGTGGAGTTGCTGAAGGCGTCTACTATACCGGTGTTCTGAGTTTTGGTACATACTACGGATGGAGCAATTTCACCCAAGATGGCGTGGGCGAGTTCGATCTCTCTCCTTGGGCTGGTGAAACAGTTGACATTCGATTCCGACTCCGCTCTGGTTTCGAAGGTTCCATCGCTGACGATAACGAATCTCGATGGAGCGGTCGTGATGGATACGCTATCGACAACGTCACCGTTTACAAGCAGAACACTGCTTACTTCCCGAACCCTCAAACTCTGCAGAGCAACCTTAATCTCGTAAATCTTGGACCTGGGGAGGAAGAAACTGCTTCGATCTCTGCATACTTGATGAACGATACAATTTACCGAATCTCAGCAACGCTCAACAACCATGCATGGGATGAACAGTCGGTCAATGACGATATCATTGGCTACATCCAACCGTTCAATCTCTACGATCCTGCCATTGAAGGAATTGATTATTTCAATCCTGGAGGATTGTACGCTGAGGGACTGTTTGATATCGATGTCATTTCAAACAACTGGGGTAACACCATGGTTGACTTTGATGTTAAAGCAACGGTCTTCTCAGCAACACCTTCTGATGTTCTCTGTGGCGCAAATCCAGTGATTTGTAAGGAATCCTTTGAGGGTGGTGCAGACGGATATGTCTACAGCGACGATGGAAATCCGCAGGGAGCTATCTACAATGAAGCAACATGCAACGACCTCATTTTCAACAACAACGCATATTGGTTTGGTCATCCTTGTGATACAGCAACTCAAGGGTACGGTGATCTTTGGGAGAATGAAACGCTGACCATCCCTAGCGTTGATTTGACGAGCATGTCTGGTGATTTCGTATCGTTGAACTTCGAATATTACGCCGATACCTTCTACGGTATCGATGTTGATGGAACATCAATCGTTGACGTCAACGACTACGCATCGATTAACGTCGATTTCACGAAGGGAACAGATACATACAAAGCTGTCCTTCTCGGCCAATGGAACGATTATGATGAGGATGGAACTTGTCGAAACGATGACAATGGTGATGGTTTCTCGAATTCAAGTGAATCAATAAACCAGGCTGAGATTTCGTTCATTGGAGACTCATCGAGCACCGATGGTTCAGGCGGTAATTACAACGTTTTCTTCAATACCGATGATCTTGTATTGACTCGAAGTATCGACTTAACGCATCTCTATGTACTCAACAACACAGCTGCAGACAGTCTCGATTGGTACCGAGAATGCATCTCCCTCGCAGGTTCAACCGTGGACATCAACTTTGAATTCCAGAGTGATTCTGATGGCCGAAATGGAGTCAATGATGGCTTCAAGGGTGTTGCATTCAACAACATCACGCTGCAAGAATTTACGTTCTTTGAGGATGCGTCCTACACAGTTTCTCGCACCAACGTCGATGCAGAAGACGTTGCGACAACAACAGTGGCGAGCCACGAATTCTACTCTGGAGTGTACATGATTCGAGCAGAAACTGTCTTTGACAACACGACAACAGGTGTACCTTGGTTTGGAGATGATGAGTTGAGTAACTCCAACAACATTGAGCAAGTTATTTTCAATGTTGAATCTGTTGATATTACACTCGGTAAACCAAGTACACTAGCGTGTCTTGATGATGGAACCTATGACTGCGTCCTCCCAATTGATGGTAGTCTCAACCACAACTGGGATCTAAAGGCGACCAATGGAGTACTCGCTGGCGATTACATGTTTTACATGACCGTCTTCGATGAAACTGACAATATCGAGGTCGATCGAATCTCCACTTCCACATCAGCTACAACTCTAGCTTCCAACGAGCGAATCGACTTGGTTTTCAACGATGTTTATGATGAATGGACCAACGGTCACACATACAACATCAGTTTCCACGCTGAACTCGCGAATGGAAATCCAAGTGGAAACGTACGCTACTTCCACGCTACCTTCGCCGATAGAATCGATGTTGCAATCCTGAGCGACTCAACATCAAGGACATCCACAATAAAGGAAGATTTGCAATCTCTTGGTATGACGTACACACAGTATGCCATCAACGATTGGACAACCTATCTTGATTCTGGTTGGATGACGCATTATGACAAGATTCTTCTGCCATGGCAAGAAGATGTTGCAGCGAAGGATATTGAAAGCGGCGGCCGTGGCTATTATCAGAAGCTGGGCTCAACTGCGAACCGACAAACGCTCGAGTCGTTTATGTCAGCAGGTGGTACCGTGCAAGCTCACCTTGGTCCACAAGGCACCCAAATCTATGGACTCGATGTTGGACTAAACGGAAGATTGCCTTTCGGAATGGACATCCAGAGCCGAGACACACCTGGGACCAAGATTTCCTACACAAATCTCGACATTGCCGATCCGTTCCATCCAATTATGGACAATGTATCGACAACAGCCTTCCAAGGATTTGAAGGCGATGGAACCGTTGCAACTGCGGTTCTCAATACGAATTCCGTAAGTGAGCAGAACATACCAGGTGCCTGTAATGGTTACATGGAAGTTGGTGGATATTTCCAGAGCCTGTTGAGAACAAGCGATAACAGCAAAGACGTGATTATGGGTACCTGCAGTCATTATCAAGGCGGTATGATTATTTCCACGATTGACGTTTCCACATACTCCTCCAGAGCTGATAGTACAACCTTCCCTCTGCTTGGAAACATGTTGAAATTCTCAGTATCGCCATATCCTGAAGGATTTGGTTCGATGGGTCAAGATCTTGGTCTAAAAATTAACGATGAATCACCAGATATCGATCCATCGACAGGTGGATACAAAACTCATTGGATGAAGAGTGATGCAACAGTAAACTTCGCTTACACCACGGGAACCTCTGAACCTTTGACTGCAGACTGGATTCTCGATGGACCGACCGACTGGGTCGGACAATCCATGGCAAGTGGAACTGACCACATTTCTGAAGCATCACCTACCGCAACCTTCTGCAAGACAGATCTTTCCTCTGCGACTGGTTGTCTTCAAGGCGCACAATGGACAGTGACGCTCATGCTCCACGACGACAAAGGGCACGCTCGAATTATCTCGGTCATGGTTGAAACAAACGATGCTCTTGCCGACGAGTTCACTCCTAACGCAAGTATGGAAATCGACATGCGTAACGAGTATGTTGACAACATTGAATTCATTGAAACCAAGACGGTATCAAAGGCTGAGTGGGATGTCAATCGAATTATCTTGCCTGAGTCAGGTGAACTTGTTGTTCACTTTGATGCAAGCGATTCCATTGATGGTGATGCAATCGATGGTACCAATGGTATCGTGAAATACCAATGGAAGATTTTCTACGACGCACCTTATGGAGATACGTCGTTCAATGTCGAAGGTCACACCTTTGAGGAAACTGCTGCTTCGAATGGTCTCTTCTCTTACAAATTCAAAAATGTGACAGTTGACGATTCCGGTACAGCCGAATCCCAAATTCGAATGGAGCTCCGCGTCTTCGATGCATCAGAAAAGTTCTCTGAAAAGTACAGAATGTATTTTGTTGTGGTTCCTGACGGTTTTGGCGATGAAATCCCTGTTGTTCAGTATGATGATTTCTCAAATGAGACTACAGGATTCCAAACTGGCTCGGAATTTACAATCACAGGAACAGTCCTTTCCGGTTCAGAAACGGGTGAAGTGTACGTTGAAGCTGCGTTCAATGAGGATGATTTCAAAGCCTCTCCAATTGAGAAATACAACCTCCAAACCGATCAAAGATTCGACCGTACCGAAGCCTTAGCAGATTCAGAAACGTTTGAACTGTCACTGTACATCGCTGACCAATACAGCAATGGTAGTGAAACTGTTACGATTTGGGTTCGTGTATACGAAGGTGATGATGAACGTTGGTCTGAAGAGTTGAAGAAGTCAGTCGTCATCAAATTGAGCATTTGTCGTGGCGTTCTTGCCAATGAAAGCGCCGCACAAGCAGGAGGTGAGTTCGTTTGGAATGCAACTACTTTGAAGTGCGATTGGATTTCGGAGAACGGTGATTGGACCTACGATCCGGAAACAGACAAATGGATTGTAGAGGCTAACGATAAACAAGATGGAGAAGAAACGGAAGAGAGCAACTTGTGGCTCATTGTCGGAATCATCGCTTCAGTCTTGATTCTCCTCGTTGTCTCTGTAGTCTTCCTCCGCGGAGGTGGCGGTGATAAGGTCGATAATTTGAGTGCAGCCGCATCAGGTTATGGCCAGGAAATGGATTTGACTGAGCAATACGTTCAACAATTGATTGCTCAAGGATATCCAGAAGAAACGGCTCGTGCCTATGCTGCTCAGTATGTTGGACAATCAGCGCAAGCTGCGCCTGCTGCAAGCAATGATCTGTATACGCAATACTACAACCAGTATTACCAGCAATTTGTCGCTCAAGGTTACGATGAGGCAACGGCTGCTCAGTACGCACAACAGTATGCTGCACAAGCACAACAGCAACAGTAGCCTCTCCAAGCCCCATGGTCGTGAAGATGGGTTGAAAAACCCCTAACGACCGGCTAGGGCATGGAAGGTTTGGATACTGGTGACGGCTACGCCGTTCGAGACATGGGACTCGCTGAAGAAGGATCATTGAGAGTTGATTGGGCTCGCTCAAGAATGCCTGTTCTTTCTGCATTGAAAGAAGAAGCAGAGCGGACCAAACCATTGGCAGGAATGCGCGTCGCTGGTTGTCTTCACGTTACGAAGGAAACAGCAGTCTTGATTGAAACGATTGCAGCAGCAGGAGCTGAACTCTCCTGGTCAGGATGCAATCCACTTTCAACTCAGGATGATGTTGCTGCATGGCTTGCACGTGAAGGCTATTCTGTTTATGCTTGGCATGGACAAAGTGTTGATGATTTTTACTGGTGCATCGATAAAACGCTTGAGTTCAAGCCGACTTTGACACTTGACGATGGTGCGGACCTCATTGTTCGAGTTCATGGCGATCGCTCTGAGTATGCTGAAGGAGTGATTGGTGGAACTGAAGAGACAACAACTGGTGTTCATCGCCTTCGAGCGATGGCTGCTGCTGGTGATCTCAAGTACCCTGTCATTGCGGTCAACGATGCGATTACAAAATGGGATTTTGACAACGTCTATGGAACTGGACAATCAACGATCGATGGTATCTTGCGAGCAACTTCTGTGCTTATCGCCGGAAAGACCATGGTTGTTGCAGGATATGGGCATTGTGGAAAAGGAGTCGCTATGCGTGCTCAAGGATTGGGAGCGAATGTGATTGTAACCGAAGTTGACCCGCTGGCTGCTCTTCGTGCAGTCATGGATGGTTATCGTGTTCTACCGATGGATGAAGCAGCTGCCTTAGGAGATATATTCTGTACTGCAACAGGTATGGAAGACATCATCGTCGATCGCCACTTTGCTTCAATGAAAGATGGTGCAATTGTATGCAACACTGGCCATTATGATTGTGAAATCAAGATTACTGATCTGGAGGCACAGGCTGAATCAGTCCGTACCATCCGACAAGATAACGAAGAATTCCTGATGCCTGACGGTCGTCGAATTTTCTTACTCGCACGCGGCCGTTTGGTCAATCTTGCCGCTGCTGAAGGACATCCTTCCGAAGTAATGGACATGTCCTTTGCAAACCAATTCCTCTCTCTTTGTCGCTTAGCCAAAGAGGGCAACTCGATGGGTCCGCTGGTCTACGATATTACAAGAGAACAAGATGAGGAACTTGCTACAACGAAACTTGAGACGCTCGGTTTCCGAATCGACAATCTCACCGATGCGCAAGTCGCTTATTTGGACGACTACACAATTGGGACCTGATTTGAATAAAGCAGAAAAATTTCTGCGACTTATAGAACAGGAGCACTTGATTCTCCCAATTTATGGATGAATTCATCTGGATTCATAGCAGCCAAAAAGTCTGCATCTGGTGGATTGTCCAGTTCTTGTGAGGTCAGTTTTCTTCCGTCCAACGTAAACACAGTATAACCATTGTCGAGCAACGGTGTGAAGATGTCTTTACCATGTTTTCCAACTGAGGATAATATCGCTGCCCTATGTTCGAACAACACCAATCTCACTTTCCCATGACTGAGCATATCCTTTGCACCTTTCAGTACCTCTTCTTCGAACCCCTCGACATCAATTTTGAGGAAATCAATCTGCTCGATGTTCTTCGTCCTACAATATCGATCGACAGTATCAACCTCAACCTCAATCTTCTCGATTGTAGGGCTTATTTTTGTATCAACAAGCGAGTGATGGCCATGAAAACTTTTGACATTGAGATGCAGAGTTCCAGGTTCACATCCTAGAGCAATTTGCGAAAGGGTGATGTTTTTTGTCTTTCGAATTTCAATTTGTTCTTTCGTCATACGAAGATTGTCCGGATGGGGTTCAAAGCAGTGAACATGTTTTGTACGGTTTGCAAACCAGTTCGCTACAGATCCGATATTGGTACCCACGTCAAAGACAATATCCTGATTGGAAAGCAGAGGTTCAATCACGTCGAGCCAATAGGTTGCATCAATCGATATGTTTTCTTTCAGAGTCCACTTTAGCCGCTGCCCTTCAACAATAGGTCGTAATAGCCCGCGTCTTGGATCGTGGACGTAGACCATCAATTCGGACTGTTTGATCCATCGTTTGATAATTGGCTCGGTGATGTACTTTGAATACAATCTTCCTGGCAAACGCCCTGCGTAACGTAGCGCACGATACGGAAAAGAATCCTTTAGTGCCATGGAGGCTCAAACAACCTCCAACACGTTGCCTTTTCAACATATTCATATCATATATTCCAATAATTGAAAGGAACATTGTCTCAGATATATTGAGATTGAATTCGATGTAATTTTATGTATCCAAAAACGGTGTTTATGGTCTAAGTTCTAACTACAGCAAGTCTTGAATAGCGGAGGCAAGTGGCGCCAATTATGACACAGAATTGGTTGTTTACCTCAGAATCGGTTGCCGCCGGTCATCCTGACAAATTATGTGATGCCATTTCAGACGCTATTGTGGATGCATGTCTTGCACTTGACCCAAAAGCGAAGGTTGCTGTTGAAACTCTTGTTAAGGGTCGCGAAGAGCGCTCGCACATCGTACTTGCAGGTGAAGTAAAACTCGCAAGCGGTATTACAGCCCCTGATTATATTGCAATCGCTAGAAAAACTGCAGCTGAAATTGGTTACACATCTCATGGAATTGGAATGGATGCTACATCTGAAGAATTGTGTCAAGTCATAGAACTCATCACGAATCAATCAGCCCACATTAACCGTGGTGTTGTCCAATCCATTGACGAGCAAGGTGCAGGTGATCAAGGGCTTATGTTTGGCTATGCATGCGACGAAACTGAATCTTATCCAGAACATCAAGGTCGTTGGATGCCATTGGCTATTGCTCTCTCTCAAGCACTGACCCGTAAAGTCAGCAAAGCAGGTCTTGATGGTACACTTCCATGGGCTCGTCCTGACGCGAAATCGCAGGTTACATTGATGCACGGTGGAGATGGACAGCCGCTTTATGCTGACAACATCGTAATTGCAGTACAACACAAGGATATGATTGCTGAACACGGTTCAGAAGAAGCAGAACAAGCATGGATTCGAGAACAAGTCATCAAACACATCATTCAACCAGTCGTTCCAGCAGCACTCATGATTCAAGATAAGACGACAATCCACGTCAACTCGACTGGGCGTTTTGCTGATCCTGGTGGCCCTTACGCAGACGCAGGTTTGACCGGACGAAAAATCATTGTTGACACCTATGGTGGCCGTGGACGGCATGGTGGTGGTGCATTTTCAGGTAAAGATCCAACCAAAGTCGATCGTTCTGCTGCTTATGCTGCACGATGGGCAGCAAAACATGTCGTTGCTGCAGGTTTATCCACAGAATGTGAAATTCAACTTGCCTATGCAATCGGTGTCGCTGACCCAGTGAGCATCCGTGTTGACACATTCGGCAGCGGTAAACTCTCAGACGAAGCCATCGCTCAACTTGTAGATGCACACTTTTCATTCAAACCAGGTCACATCATTCGCGATCTCGGATTGGCCGCACCAATCTATGGCGTTACTGCTGCTGGTGGCCATTTCGGACGTCAACCAGCAGGTGCAACCTTCCCATGGGAAAAATTGGATGATGAAATTATTGGTGCATTCCAAGCAGCACTTTGAGTTGGAAGAAAACTTCACTCCTCTTCAAACGAAGTGAGTTCCTCTTGACCCTCTTCTTCCCAGAAAGGTTCCAGTTCGGATGTGTGGGATGAGAAGTCCGGCAGTTTTGGTTTCCAGTCGCCCTTGAAGGTCTCTTTCGCTTCTACAATCTTGAGCATACGTTCCTGAAATGCTGGTGGTCTTCGGCTCAATATGAACATGAACAGTTTCGAGATTCGAATCTCTTCAGGAATAACGACAAATCCTGTTGCAGTTTCAAAGTCCATCGCACGCAATAGATTGAATGCAGGACGATTCAATCTTTGGAACCAGCGGCGAGAAATTCTCATTCCAAAAATTACTGTGGTAAGAATAAGCAAGGAGGTTAAACAGAACCCTCCAAATCCAGAACCAAATACTTGAGGGGCCATGATGACTTCCAACATCAGGATTGGCGTGGTAATGAGAAGGAAAATCTTGGATTCACTGATTGGAGGTTTGTTCATTCGCAATTTTATGGCTTCCCAGCCATCGTGATGCTTTTCCCAAGGTTTGAAGTGTTCAGAAGAGGGTTGTTCGCTCGCTAGCTGACACATCTGATGCAATCGAGCAACACGGGCATATTGCGACGTTGCGAGATCCATGTTTTCATCAAAGATTGATTGAAGTCGTTCACTTGCTTCAGCATAAAGCCCCATATCTGCTAAAATAGCAGCTTGTTCAACGATTGGTGTTACCTCTGAGGGAGCGTGATGCCGAGCGTCTTGCCACCATTGAAGTGCATCCATGTACAAACCGAGCTCATCCGAAAGCAACCTTCCTCCACGAACCCACATGGCCAAATCATCAGGCTGTAAAGCAACGACTTTCTTTGCAGCCGAAAGAGAAGATGCTGCCTGTTTCAGCGTTGGTTGCTTACGTAATCCAGGGAGGCTTGCATCAGAAATCACTCTCCATGCATCAGCATGCTCTGGATCGAGTTTAACGGCCTTTCGAGCATGGTTCAAGGCTTCGTCACGTTCATCTGCTTCGAGTGCTTCAAGGGCGTCGAGATAATGTGATTCTGCCGACACGTGTTCTCACCTCAATCGTCTTGATTCCTTCGTTGATATCGACGCGGTCGAATGGGTTGCGGGCCTCGATTATGTGCATGACCTGGTCTCTTCCCACGAGCTTTCCGATAGCGTTCATTCGGTCGTTCACTGCCACCATCACGGTTTGGACGTCTTCGTTCAGAATCACGCCGCTCATCTCGGCCACCTCGAGATCTTCCGAAGTTTCGACCAGCATCACGGTTTTCACCTCGACGATCGGAATCTCGGCTGTTACGGAATCCACTACGGCGGTTGGAATCACGTCCACCTCGTGAACGTTCACCACCCCTGCCTCCTGGTTTCGGTTTTCCACATTTGTTGCATTCTGTTCGGAATGAGAAGTTGATATTGTTACAAGCAGGGCACTCCCAGTCATTTCGACCATGATTTTCCTGTCGAGGTCGTTCACGACGATTGTTTGAGCGGCTGTTTTCTTTGAATGATGATTTGTAGGCTTTGACATTACCTTCCTTGGCTTTACCGCAACTGTTGCACTCCGTTCTCCATGAAAAGTTGACATTTTCACAGGATGCACATACCCAATCTTCCTTTTGGGAATCGCTCCTATTTCGATTATCTCGACGTTCGAAAGAACGATCATTGCTTCGTTGCCGATGATTGTCGCGATTTTCTCGTGGAGGTCGTTCTTCACGTTCTTTTTTCGCTCGCACAATCACAGAAGAACCAAGGAAAGAAGCATTGTCTTGTTTGCGATCGAGGTGGGCAACATGTGCTAAGGGCGAATCAGTCGAACCAAGGACCGCATCAACTTTCCCGATGTAGTGTCCATCCTCCTCTCGAACAATGATTGACCCGAGCGCTGGGGATGAGCCAGTAAATCTGACGAGAAGACCACCCTCGTGACTTGAGCGGTCGACTGTGCCTCGAAACATATCCCTCGACCTGCCCTGTTTGCCAACCATGTTTGAGTCTGTTGGTCAATCACGACGCGAAGAAACCCATCCTGCAGCAAGTAAGCCTATCATTAGGGTCGCAGACAACCCTGGTGCGGGTACAACGGACCCACTTTCTGTTTCAGAATCAGAATCGCTTGACTCATCATTGGTATCGGTCGTTCCCGTGTTTGGGTTGTAAACTTGGATCGTCTGACTTGCGTTCTTATTCATGGAGTCTTCAGCTGTTATGACAACGGTATATGGAGATTCATAGCCATAATTAATGCAATTTGCAACGGAAACTTGAATCTCCCAAGCAAGGTTTACCCGGTTGAAGGTAGAAGTTTCTCCACCGCATATGCTCAACTTCATCGTGACATCTTGGCCGTCAGGATCGATGACCATTCCACTCAGCGTGAATTTTAGTCCGTCAAGTTCCCATTCAGCTTCCTCTCCTTGGAGATTTGTATCGATGGTGATTGTTGGTGGAGTATTTGATTTCTTAAGGCCAAAGTCAAACATGAAATTGTAATCAAGCATGCCGTTTGCGGTAGCTCTTCCCATAACCATAACATCACCAGGGGATAGACCTGTCATTGACAAATCCATTACAACTCCGTTTGCATCTGCGACGGCAGTTGCATCGGGACCAGATTTCATCATCTGATGAGCATGAGCTGTCACTGTAACGCTGGAAACTAGACCTGTGGATGTTGGTGTAAATTCGATGATATCTCCACTGCTCGAGAGGATTGCGTCGGCTTCCATAACCTTGCCAAATGTATAATTTCGATGCTCCTCGGTTTCAGCACCGAATGCATCAACTCCAAAGCATTGACCAACAGCGGAAGGCCCGTTTGCTGTAACGTAGAGGCCAGCATCTTCATCCATACGTATTCCCCACCCATCATCAGTAAAGTTGCATTGCAAACCCCAACCACTCTCATCAACGACCCACATATCTGAATCCTCTGTTGCTAGAATCTCTCCATTGGTCGTTCCAATCGGGATAATTGTGCCATCAGCGGGAGCCGTAGAACTCCATACTGGGTCATCGTTCGTGAATGGTGCCATTGTCGTGAAGTCAACAAAGAGGTTTCGAACCATTGGGTATGAGCCGATAGGATAATCCACATCTGCAATTATTCGAAGCCTTCCATCTGGGAGGAATACGCTTACAGGTGCTGCAAGATCTTCGTTGATGATTCCATCGTCAAAGAATCCCATTTCAGCAATTCGAAGACCTTGTTGAACTGGGAATGTCATGACCAGTTGCGCATCGGTAATGTTTGTAACATTCATGGCAAGAGTGAAATTTGAACTTCCTTGATTTGGAAGTTGATCGAAGCGAACGTTATTGTTCTGATTTTCTGCAATGAGGAGATGAATTTCAAGATCATCCGTTATCGTTACTGGGACTTCTTTGCATCCATCGCCAGAAAGTAGAGCGTTGCAATCTCGCTCTTGTTCATGACCGGGTGGAACAAGATTCACTTCGTCCAATGCAATACCTTCTTCTACAAATTCAAGGTCGTTCCAATCGACGTTACCTCGATGAGATGGGCCCTCGCGGATTCCAAGCCGGGTCTCCATATCTGCAATGCACTTTGGACCAAT
>JAYXXD010000024.1:0-21102 GCA_036019775.1 Thermoplasmatota archaeon | reverse complement strand
CAGAACGGTTCCGGTAATGGCGGTTCTGGGGCCGGTGCCGGTTCAGGCGGGAGCATCATTATGCGAGCCAACCAATTAACGGTTGGAGCCCAACAAAGCAGTGCCTCAATTCTAGCGCAAGGTGGCGATGGTGGCGATGGAGCAGATGGGTACTGTGCACCTGCTTCGCCCTGTCTCTTCATGTATCATGGCGGCCAAGGCGGCGGTGGCGGCTCTGGTGGGACCATCGACATTCGAGCCAACAGCGCTGCAAACCTCTCCATTTCATCAACCGCTACAATTTCTGCCACCGGAGGCAGTGCTGGTTCAGGAGGCGCTCCATACGGAACTGGGTCACCCGGTGTGGCAGGTTCAAATGGTGGGAATGGAAACACAACGAATGGCCTCTGGACCGGTTGGAGTTCCTCGAACCCACCTACACCACCAGCGACAAGCATACCAAATCCATGCATTGGTGGAGGAACAAATGCTGCTGGTATCATCGTTGCTGATTCATTAGAAGTCAACGATGCGCAAGCGACAGCGTCACCAGCGAGCATCCTTCCAGTCTCATGCACCGATCTCTCACTTCATACATCAACAGATTCAGATTATTTTGAAATCCAAATGGTCACGGGTGTCACCTACTACGTCAATCTCACATTCTCGCACGCAATTCAAGACGTTGATGCTGAATGGAACGATGTTAATGGCTCAACCTTGGCTTCAGCCGTATCGACTACCGATAATGAATCTCTTAGTGTTACGGCAACACAGAATGTTACGTCTTACGTCAGAGTATATCCATTTTCATTCGGCACAACGAATCCTATTTCCTACGATATCAACATCGAGACCGACAATCCAGGCGGCGGGCAAAGCCTAGAACTAGCATACGTCAACATTCTCAACAGCACAAATGCAAGTGTTTCGTTTGCTGGACTTCAAACCAATACCACCTACAATTACACAACCGTCCTAACACAAGACATGATTGGGAATACTTCGGTTTCGTATAGTCTTGGAAATGGAACTTTCAATTCTTCCAATTCGTCAACCTATTCATTTGGCGTGAATTACACTTCGGAAAACAACCAATCTCTCCTTGAGATAGTTACATTGCTTTATGATGCGAATGGAAACTTGATTGCCACTGGATTTGATGATTTTGAAATTGATCTCATGGAACTCGAGGCAACATCCTCGACCACTGGGGAAATCAATCTCACAAATCTAAGCATTGGAACAAATTATGATCTCGTATGGATGGTTTACGATTTCACCAATTTCTCAAATGCCTATCAAGCAAACAACAGCGTGTACGATGCGCTCAATGTTTCCGTCATTGATGAAAACACAACAACCTTCACTGCGTTATCTGATACCCGAGACTTCAACGTTACCTGGGCAGGGCCAACAACAACCAACTTCCACGTGTTCGTCGCAGTACTCAGTTTGAATGGGACCAATATTAATCTTGAAAACAACGAAAATTTCTCGGCTTTTGAAGATGATTTCTTCATTCCAAGTTTACCATCGATTGTCATTAGTAGTGTCTCTTCAAGCGTGAATTCATCGACCAATGATGTGACAACACGAGGGCTTGACCTTGTTGTTGGAGACACCTATAGCTACCGAATTAAGATTTTAGATTCAGGAAATGCAACCGTTGCTCAATCAGCGTTGACAACAGTGACTGCAACCTATCAAGGGATGAGTTTTGGAACTTGGAGCTATACCACTCCAACCACTTCTGGACAATATTGTGCTCTTGCTGAATTGTACGAAGCGGATGGAACTCAGCGTATTGGAGACACCTCGTGCTTTACCTTGACATTTGATTCGGATTATGATGGAGTCGCCAATGAAATCGATCAATGCCCATCCAGTCCTGCTGGCGCTATTGTCGATCAATTCGGATGTGCAGCAAGTCAACGAGACACCGATAATGATGGTGTCAATGATGACATGGATGATTTTGTCAACGATTCTTCGCAATGGTCCGACCAAGATGGTGATGGATACGGGGATAATCCAAACGGAAACAACTCCGATGATTTCCCGAGCGATGGAACGCAGTGGTCAGACCAAGATGGTGACGGTTATGGTGACAACCAAAACGGTACCTTCCCAGATGCATTCCCAACCGATTCAACGCAATGGAGCGATATGGATGGTGACGGTTACGGTGATAATCCAAATGGAAACAACGCTGACCTCTGGACCAACGACAGCTCACAATGGTTTGATTCCGATTCGGATGGATATGGAGACAACCCTACTGGTACAAACGGAGATGCATTCCCAACCGATGGAACACAGTGGTCCGACCAAGATGGTGACGGATTTGGTGACAACCAAACGGGGAACAACCCCGACGCGTTCCCAACCGATGCTACGCAATGGTCTGATACTGATGGTGATGGATTTGGAGACAATCGAAATGGGAACAATGGAGACAAATTCCCGACCGATGGCACGCAATGGGCCGATCAAGACTTTGATGGATATGGAGATAACCAAGCAGGAAATAATCCAGATGCATTCCCCACAGATGGAACACAATGGTCAGATGCTGATGGTGATGGATACGGCGACAATCAAGGCGGATCCAACGCAGACAAATTCCCGAATGACAACACGCAATGGAGAGACAACGATGGAGATGGATATGGAGACAATGCGAATGGAAACAATCCTGACCTTTGTCCAAACACTCCATTTGGCCAATCTGTAGATTCAACTGGATGTTCTGACACAGAACTCGATGATGATGGAGATGGAGTCACCAACAATCTCGATATTTGTCCAACGACCCCTGCCGGTGAGATTGTGGATTACAATGGTTGCTCTTCAACCGAACTTGATGGAGATCTCGATGGGGTCAAGGACGCTTATGACAACTGCAAGTCAACTCCTCTTGGAGCAGTTGTTGATGAAACGGGTTGTGCTGATTCAGAAAAGGACGGTGATTCCGACGGAATAACCGATGATATTGATCAATGTCCAACAACACCTATTGGCAGTACTGCAAACATCTTCGGATGCTCTGCAGAGGAACGAGACCAAGACAACGATCAGGTTGCCGATAGTGATGATCTTTGTTTCAACACCGCTGATGGTGAAAGTGTTGATGACGACGGTTGTGCTGAAAGTCAAAAGGACAGTGATAGCGACGGTGTTTCGGACGATCTTGATGCCTGTGCAGGAACTGCACCTCTTTCACTCGTTGATGAAAGTGGCTGCAATGATTCACAACTCGATGATGATGGTGACTTAATCTACAATGACGAAGACGTTTGTCCTGCTACTCCTCAAGGGGAGGCTCCTGATGCACAGGGATGTTCTGACAGTCAACTCGATGACGATGGAGATACGATTAGTAACGCTGATGACCTCTGTCCAATGACCAACCCAGATCCTTCGCTTGATGCCAATGGATGTGTATCAAGTCAACGAGATACTGACATGGATGGCTTGTATGATAACCGTGATGATTGTCCAGGAACAAACCAAAGCAGTGTTGCGAATGAGGATGGATGTGCCCCTGAACAACTGGATACCGACGGAGATGGGTACAACGACCTCATCGATGAATTCCCTCTTGATGCAGAAGAATGGCTAGACGATGATGGTGACGGAGTTCCCAACCGACTGGATGCATTCCCTGATGATCCGACCCAGTCAAAAGCGGAAGTTGAGAGTTCAGGTTCTGGATTCCTAATCTACACGCTCGTTGCGCTCCTCGTTTTGGGAGCTCTTGCAGGATTAGGCGTCATGCGTCGAAACAACATGATGAATGTCGAAAAGGTGAGTCCGTTTACTCAAGAACCTGTTCTTCAAGGCCAAATGGAAACTCAAATGCTCGAACAGCAAGCTGGTGTTGATTCAAGCTCATCGGTCGGTGGAAACCAGGAATGGGAAGAAAATGGAGTCCGCTGGCTACGCCAAGAGGATGGAACATTGTTCTATCTCGATGCGCAGTCGAACCAATGGGTTCAGTACGAATAAACTCAGTTTACTGATAGAATCAAGGCAAGGATTTAGGTTCTGCCGATGATAAGTCCTCCCATGGAGGGTGATTTTCAGCGAGACAACGTCGCTGAAATTGCCCTCACCGCCATGGTCAGTATGATCATGATTCTTCTGTTTTCTGCTATCGTTGCTGGCATGGCATTAATGATGATTGAACAGGCATTTATGGAGTCTAAAACTCAAAGTACCGAGCAATCAAAAACACTGAATTCGATTCCTGTTATTCTCTCCTTCGAGATGGAGAGTTTCAATTCTGTAGATAATGCAAATGAGCTCCTCTACATAACGTTCAAATTCCCGTATTCATCAGAATCCATCCCAGATACAGATGTCAAATGGGCTTTAATTTGTGACAATGGGAACCCCGTATTAAACAGTCAGCGTAATGTCGAACTTTCCGAGGGGGATTTTGACTTTGCAACGGATTTGAATGGAAATGGATTGGATCAAAACGCTCTTGATGAATTCGAAACCGGGGGCTATTATCATATGATTATTCGAGTGGATAGTCCGAATGGAAATGGTCGGTGCGATTTACAAGAGGGCTTATTGGCTTCTTTTGTTATTGCAATCGAAAATGGTCGAACTACACAAATCGATTTCGTGGTTCCACAAAACGTTGAACCCGGTCACGATTTAATGGGGAGTGTTTGAATGGAACAGAAAAAAGACACGCTTGCCCAGGTCGGAATCGGTATGATGATCATCTTCATTGGAAGTCTTATCGCAATAACGAGTTCGATGTATATCATGATCAATCAATTGGAAAGAATCACTCAAAGCAGTGAAAAGACGATCGCTATGGCTACAAAAGAAGCACACACACAAATCATCTTTACTGGCGGATGGGTTGACGATCACTACGATGACTACCTCTTCATGATTGAATACCAAAGTCTTGGCAAAGAGGTACTGATTGGAGAGGTCGGTTGGGTTTTATCGTGCGTTGATAATTCTGGAAATCACCACCGAAGAATGGGCTATCTCGACAGCCCAATTTCATCTGCACTTGGTTCAATCGTTTGGGAGGTTGGTCAAACAAGACTTACGACGCCAACAACACTCGAGTCAGGAAAGAGATATTTTGTCCTTACAGATGGAGGTACTGGGACTTCAAGTACCGGTAGCGGAGGCCAATGTGGTCCTGAATACATACATGAACGGGGAATTTATGCATATTACACAATTTATCTCCCCAATGGAGGACATACAACCCAAAAACTTCAGGTCATCGATTATGCTGTAGGTGAGTCTGTCACGTGACAACATATTGATGTGATACAATGTCGAATGCAGATTCTGTGTCTGACCCCGTAAAACCTCCATCTTCAGTGGTCATATCCAACCCATCGGAACATGAGGGGCCTAAGCAAGGTAGCAACCAACAACCTGAGGAGATTCTGATTCAAGCACCAAAGTTCAATCATCCCTCTCGAAAAATAAGTTCGATTTTAACGGCCCTTGCAATTTTTATTTTCCTGATTTCCTTCTTCAATTTCAATTCATCCACAGGATACGGCGCGTTTACGCATCTGGAATTTGGTTTCCAAAGTTGTTGCTTATTGTTCAATGTTGCGTTTATTTCCGAAATTGTCTACTATTCGAAACTCATTGAATACAATAAGTCCCATGGTGTAGACATCGCTTGGCCTGTGCTGAATCAGTTGCTGGCACTTGCATTTACAGGAATAGGATTGTTGATTTTCATAACGAATTTCTTATGATCACACAACACCCTGTGCTTGCATAGCTTCAGCAATCTTGAGGAAACCTGCAACGTTTGCACCAAAGACGTAGTCTCCATCACGACCGTATTCCTTTGCAGTCTCATAGGCTGCTTTGTGAATACCGACCATAATCGCATCGAGCCTTTCGTCAACTTCTTCACGAGTCCATGAAAGACGAAGTGAGTTTTGGCTCATTTCAAGACCAGATGTTGCGACGCCTCCAGCGTTGCTTGCCTTACCTGGAGCAAAGAGAACTCCGTTCTTCTGGAAGACTTCAACGGCTTCAGGTGTACAAGGCATGTTTGCACCTTCTGCGACAGCCATGACGTTGTTGTCAACCAACATTTGTGCTTCAGGACCATTTAATTCGTTCTGTGTTGCACATGGGAGGGCAACATCAACGTTGATGCCCCAAAGACCGTTTGGTGTTGGTTCTGGAGCGGATGCTGTGAAGGTAACACCATCGAAGTGTGCAGCATATTCAGAAATACGTCCACGTCGGTTGTTCTTCAAATCCATAATCCATGCCAACTTTTCTCGATCGATACCAGCAGGGTCATGAATGAAGCCGCTAGAATCAGACATTGTCACCGGTTTTCCACCAAGGTCGAGGACCTTTTCACAAGCGAACTGAGCAACGTTACCTGATCCTGAAATTGATACAAGCTTACCTTCGAAGGATTGGCCTTGAGCAGCGAGCATTTCACGTGCGAAATACACAAGACCGTACCCTGTCGCTTCTGGACGAATCAAAGAACCACCATAGGAGAGCCCCTTTCCTGTGAGGACACCGGCTTGGAACTCGTTCCGAAGTTTTCGGTACATTCCAAACATGTATCCAATTTCTCGACCTCCAACACCAATGTCACCTGCAGGGACGTCGCAATCTTGACCAATGTGACGCCAAAGTTCCATCATGAAGGATTGGCAGAAGCGCATAACTTCAGCATCGCTCTTACCTTTTGGATCGAAGTCTGAACCACCCTTTCCACCGCCCATCGGAAGACCGGTTAGGCTGTTCTTGAAGATCTGCTCAAAGGCAAGGAACTTGAGAATTGACGCGTTCACGGACGGGTGGAATCGAAGTCCACCTTTGTATGGCCCAATTGCACCATTGAATTGAATTCGGAATCCACGGTTGACATGCTCGTTACCGTTGTCATCAACCCATGGCACTCGGAAGTGAATGAGTCGCTCAGGCTCAACAACGCGTTTCACCATATCCACGTACTCTGGATGGCGTTCTAAGGCTGGACCTAGACTTTCAAGGACCTCCCAGACGGCCTGATGGAATTCAGGTTGTTCAGGATCTCGGGCGACAACTGCATCATAGATTTCTTTGACAATTTGCATAAAGGGTTTCCACCTTGAGCCTCTCGACCCTCAAAGCGTTTCTAATGGTTGTCATTGAATGACTAGCGTATCTGCCGTTTCAAAGAGGTCACAGCGGACATACAGTCATGAATCGCTCCAGTCGCTGAATACGTCGTTGGCCCTGGTCATCAATATCTGCCATCGCATGGATAGCTTCCTCAATCATTGCATGTTGATCAGGTTGGATTGAGAGCAGTCTGCGTAGATGGTCAAGCAGAGCCCACTCATCCTCAGTGATGACTTCGTCATCGAGAGCCGCAATCAATGCAGATTGGTAGGTGGATACTGTCCCCATTGTCAACACAATCTCGTCCGATTCACCAAATGGGTTCAATTCTTCACCTCGAGCAATCGAAAGGCAAAACGCAGTATCGCTTGGTTGGACACCAAGTGTAGCTGCAAGAACTCTGAGAATCGCAGCCTCGTCATCGGTGACAATGGAGTCTTCGAGAGCAGTTTCTACCAATTGCAGATAAAGTCGGTTTGCAGTCGTGTCTTCGATCATAAACGGTGCACTGAGGCACGTGGTTTGAACTTAACCGTTGAAAGTCTAACGTATTACGAATCGTATGACAATTGTAATACATTATATACTAGATTGCTTTCCTAAGAACAAGGAGGAACTGAGATGACCAACCAAAGCACACTCACATCAATCCGACTTGATGATGACACGTTGCAGGGACTGGACATGCTCGTTGGCCAGAATGGGCTAAACAACCGATCTGATGTCATACGACTTGCAATACAACAACTTCTCACTGGACAAGCAAAACTCCCAGGGATGAAGAGCGTGCGCGTACCCATTGGCCGACAAATGGAACGTCACCTCGCTTCACTCTACGAATTGTATGGCGTATCCCACGAACAAGCCGCTTCCGAGGGCTTGATCCTTTACACTCAAAAGAAATTGGCTGAAGCCAAGGAACTTCAAAATGAACTCGATGATGTTGTTACCGAATCAATTGGTGCGACTCAAGCAAGCAAGGAATACCACGAATAAAAAAAAGCGGTGAGAGCAGAGAGGGGATGGGATGATTTGGCACGAAGAAGATAACATACTTCCGAAGGCCACCTTCAATATCGTGCAAGATCGGTCCAACTTGCACGGTTTAGCTACCTTGCGGATTCGTGCCCGTCGTGCACAACGTGACCATTGTGGCCCCCAACACCACAACCCCCACAGCCCCCCGGATGACGGACGGGGGGACTCTGATTCCACACCTGTCTCTTGACGGTGGAAACCCCACACGTGTCGCGGCCCCCACTCCACGGCACACTTGACTCAAGTTAGCGAATGCTTTCGACACGAATCCTTTAGAGGGGTCGTCATTGTTCTCCTATTATGTCAGGCCGAGAATCCCCCTCTCTTTCAGAGGAGATTCACTATCTTGCCCATGAAGAGGCTCGGCCTGGGCAACTCGAAATGATTCATGATTGTCTGGGAGCACTAAGTGCAGGTGGCCATCATCTCGCTGCTGCACCCACGGGAATCGGGAAAACCGCTGCAGCCTTAGCCGCAGCTATCGATGCAGCACGGAATGCCAACGGACCAAGAACCATCTTTTTCCTAACTTCTCGCCAAAGTCAACACAAGATTGTCGTCGATACGGTTCGTCGTATCAACGCTCGACGACCTCCACAGGAAAAAGTACGACTAGTCGACATGGTTGGTCAGGCAAACATGTGTGTTCAGCCCTTTGCTAAGGAATCACCCCCTCTTTTTTCACTCCTTTGCAATCAGGCCCGTTCCACTCGTTCGTGTAAACCATACCTGACCCAAGCACCTGGATTACGCCAAAGAATTCTCTCCGACCCATTGCATGTCGATGAACTTGTTCAAATGGCTCAGACTCATTCAGAACATGGTGTTCCAACACTCACATGTCCTTGGAAAGCAGCACGAGAAGCGGTATCATCTGCCGATGTTTTTGTCGGTGACTACAACCATCTGTTTGTTGATGGCGTTCGAGAAGCATCCCTCAATGCGATGGAAGTCGATCTGGCCGATCTGATTGTCATTGTTGATGAAGCCCATAATTTGCCTGATAGAATCCGGATGGGTATGGAACGGCGATTTACTCCAACAGTGGTTCGAAACGCAGTCATCGATCTCGAAGAGTACAGCGAAAGGATGGCAGAATCGGCTGCCACTCTTGGAACTGATGGTCTTGTGGTTCAGTCTTCAATCGCTTCATGGGCACTTGATGTCATGAAGGTCTGTCGAGTCCGAATGGCAGACTTGTTCAGAGATCTTCTCAACGAGCCTGCAGAATTTGAAGAACGTCGCATAGATGTCGAGCGACTGAAGAATATTTTTCTCGCATCCTGCGATGAAATCGAGGGAAAGATTGGCCAACAACAATTGCAAGCAGGACAGGTTCATGCTGTTGAATCACCGGGAGAGGGGTTGGATCGATTGAAGATTCTTAGAGATGTTCTCCTCGATGTTGAAATCAAAGTCGATACTGATGATGAAATTGCTAACATCGATATCGATGCACATCGAATTGGACACCTTCTGGAAGATATGCTACGCTTCGGTGAAACGACTGCACTCGTCTATGTTCATGATGCAAAGGGAAAGGAGGGTCGAATAACATCGCATCTCCTTGACCCGGGGCTTGTTTCAGGACCTGTCCTCAAAAAATGCGCTGGTAGCATTTTGATGTCGGGTACTCTTTATCCACCGAAAATGTATGCTGATCTTCTCGGAATAGGTCAACTAAAGACAACAACACGGCAATACGATTCACCATTTGCGAGTCAGCGACGTCCTATTCTTGTCGCAAAAGATGTTACAACACGATATCAAGACCGTACCTACGAAAATACACATCGAATCCGAAATCACATTCAAGCGCTTTGCGATTCATCTCCAGGTCATGTGGCTGTTTTCACACCATCCTACTCGATGCTCAATGAATACATTGGTGAGGGCCAATTCAGTGGAGTTATCACTCGAATGGAAGATAGGACATGGTCGAAACAAGATGTTGATCAATTGCTTGATGTGATGGAAGATGCAAAGAAAGCTGGACGGCGTATCCTGCTCGCAGGTGTGTTCGGTGGACGGCTTTCGGAAGGAATAGATTATCACAATGGAATCTTGGACGCTGTAGCTTGTATTGGCATTCCAAATCCTCCGCCTTCAATACATCAAAAAGCATTACGTACATACATTGAGGAACGATTTGGACGTGCAAATGCTTGGCGTTATGCTTCAACCCAGCCAGCAGTCAACTCCATCCTTCAGGCGATGGGCAGGCCAATTCGAAGCATAGCTGATCGAGCACTCGTCCTTCTCTTGGACAAGAGGAATACCGATCGCACCTACCTCGAATGTTATCCAAAAGACATACGAATGAATACTACAACTGGGCCTGAAACAACGAAATCCTTCGCTCGTCGATTCTTTTCGAGAGTTCATCGACAATCCGAAGGTTCATCATAATCAAGCAGGAGGAGAGGACATGAGCGGGTGGAAGCGTCTTGCCTTTACGGAAGACACTGAAGAGAAAACAAAGGTGGAACATCTTTCTTTAACTCCTCAGTCGTCGCATCAAGAATTCCTTGATAAAGCAGACCACTTGCATGAAGTTCAAGCCATGCATACCCATGTTCTCGTCCAAGCAGGTATGCTACCAGAAACTCATCTTGCTGAAGTCGATCCCTCTCAACGATTGGATTGGGTTGTTCAAGAATTGCATGGTATGCGAGACCCGGATGGACTCACAATTCCAATGAGAGGAGTTTCAGCCGAGGATGTTGAAATCAATATCATGAATACTGATTCAGAAACGAACGTCAAAATCACAATTCATGAAAGTGGACATCAGCCGCTAGAGCGCATTCTCCCTCTCAAAGGAGAAAACCTTGACATTCAGGCTCATTTTGTCAATGGCCAATTACGCCTTCGTTGGTAACCTTTCAGTACTTCTTGTAACTCAGTTCTGTGATCATCTTATCCAATGCTCCTTGAGCAGATTGCTGATGCGAAGGTCCCAGTTCTTCACGGCTATATCGAGCCATTTCGAACATATTATCCAATGAGTCAAGCGCTTCATCACTGATTCCTGGTGTAGCCTGACGGATTGCAACTTCAAACTCACGAACAGTCTCGAAATCACGTCGCAGAAGACCGCGAGTTTGCAACGTTGAACAGAGGTTCTGATAACAATTGAAAATTGCTTCCCGAATCGCATCGCCTGCTGCAAGAAGTTCTGCTGTATATTCAAACACCTCAGTCATTTCAGAAAGAAGTTCATTTTGACGTCGTTGTCGATAGAGGACGGTTCCAAGCGCTACAGCAGCTGCAATGAAAACCAGGGCCACATAAGTCCAAGGGCTTACTTCGGATGCTTCCGCTTCAAATTCATAGCTTGGAGTGAATCCAGCCTGACGTATGCTCTCAAACTCAGCAAGTGTTTGCTCTGATAGTCTTGGGTCTGTGATGATGATATCCAAACGAACTTGACCGAATACCGAAGCATCACCGTAAGGTGGATCGTTATTGAATTCAAAGCTCGATATTCCTTCGTCATCTGTAAGTGATGTCATAGCAGCGAGTTGAGTTCCATTTTCAGCATAGAGATAGTACTCAACTGCAATGCCTGCTAAGCCAGCCTGTGTATCAACTGCAGTAACCGTTACCCGGCCATCGACCTTCTCGTCTTGGTTCTCCTCAATCTTGTCGACATAGATCTCGATGTCAGCATTGACCTTGATGTAAATTGAATGGGCCTGTGATGCAGCATTGATGTAACGAGAAGAATCTCTAGGCACATCAAGACTAATGAATTGAGCACCAGGTTGCATCGTAAACGGAGATGTTGCCTGAATCGAGAAGTTCCCAACATTCCAATCAACAGTCACTTCATCAAAACAAACTGCACCTTCGAAATTGTTTACACAGTTGGAACCATTTCCAACATAAACAACAATATCCTCAAACACTTCTCCAATACCACCTACCTCTGAAACACTACCAGTTAGTCGGATAGGGTTACTTGGATCGGAACGGACTGATTCGGACGAGGATGTCGAATCGATGGTAACTATCACATCCGACCATACGGTAACTGAACCATTTGTGGCCGTACTCAAGTGTTCTTGAGACCCTTCGAATACGAGTTGGATTACATGCCCATCTCCACGTTCTAGATTCATGTCGGCATAGACCTGCCCTGAGAAGGAACCATCGCTCTCTGTTGTTAGTGTCGAAATGTAGTCTCCGTCGAGATAGACAAGAACATCTTCCCCGCCGATACCATCTTGATCAACGGAATCAATGTCAAACAATCGACCACTGAAGGTCCAGAAGTCTCCACGTGTTGCATCGGTTCCATCATCAAACTCAAGCGTCATTGCAGAGCGGTGCGCCAAGAAGAACGTCTGGTTGGCTGAACCTTCTCGATAGTATCCTTGAGCGATAACATTGGCTTCAAGCAGATTATCTCCGAAGTTGAAGAATTCCTGAACAGTCCATTCATAAGTGAAGGTTCCATCAGCTCCTGTCGTCACTTGGGTTAAGATAAATCCATCAACAACAAGTTCAACAACATGTCCTTCAATTGGTTGCAACTGATTGTCCAAAACGCTTCCTGTAATGGTTGTCGTATCGGTTACCGCTAATGGGGATGGAACGTTGACTGTTACGAGAATTTGACTGTAAATAGTCCATGTTCCGCTCGCTTCGCTCGGCAGATAGAACAGCGTGCCATTGAAGCGAGTTTCCAATGACACAGGCCCTAAATCTGCATCTGCAGGTACAGGAATAATCGCTGAAAACAAACCTGTTTCACCAGTAGTAACATTCGTCATCCAGATTCCATCAAGATAGATTTCGATGCTGAGATTCTGCAATGGATTGTCAACTACATCCAAAAGACGGCCTTGAATCGTCATCGTATCCTCTCTGTTGACTTCACCTGACGGTGTAATCAAGAGGATTTGCGTCGGCACACTGACGTTGAAATCAACGGTTGCGCTACTCGGCAAGTAAAATTCTGGATCGACAGAATCGCCAATTCCTACTGGATCTACCCAATCCCGTCCACCTGTAAATCGTACTTCAACCATGTGTGGACCTGAAGTCGTTGATTCAGGGACGAGATAAGATATTGAATATACACCAGTGAAAGCATCACTCTGAACACTAGCCACTGGCACACCATCAACAAAGAGCCGAACAATCGCTACGGATTCAACACCATCCACGTAAAGAGGCATACCGAGATCGTCAAGGAGAGTTCCATTCACGTAGAGCATTTCACCTGCAACCAGCGATTCGGTATGCTCAAGAATGGTCATGTTTGTTTGTGACAATATGACAAATTCAGTCGATGTATTGTAGCCAATGAGGCCAGTGGTTCCTGGAATGCCATTGTATGAGGCCAAAACGTCGCTGATGCCTACGGAAGCATTGGATGGTACCAGAAGGCTACCAGTTGCCGTTCCATTCGGAAGCGTGGTCACTATGACCGAGACCTCATCAGTCGTTTCAGTAGCTGGGAGCGAAAGTGTAACTTGTTGTCCATCAATTGGAGCCCCCGTATTGTCCTCAAGCAATATACGGACCTCAAGCAAATCGCCACGAATCGTACGATCGTTCAGTGAAGGTTGACCAAGTGCATCAAGAGATGGTTTCAGGAACATAATTGTTGAAAAGCCACGGCTATCAAAACTTGAATTGCTTTGTGAACCTATGTAGAAATTAACCGTTGGGACAATGGATGCTTCGAGAACATGCGTACCTGCAACAAAACTCGGCGTCAGCGTGATCGTTGCATTCCACCATCCACCATCTTGGACAGACCCGTTGCTGACCGCAAACCCAGTTGGAAGGTCGTTAATTGTGAACAGAACATTCGAAATCAATGGAGATCCATCTCGATTCTCCAGACCACTTCCATTATCAGAAACAACACGCCCAGAAACGTTGAAACTTGCCCCAGCTACGGGGTTCTCTGTAATTTGGTCAACAACCATGAACGTGAGGGAGCGCACAGTTACACTGCTCAAGTTCGATTGGGATGGGAGAAGGTCAGAGCTACCATTGTAATAGAAACTGACGACAATTAATCCAAGCGGATGACTGGTCGGAATTGTGAACGTTGTATTCGCTGTACCAGAACCATCTGTTGTGACAGTTGGAATCCAAGTTTCATGGAACTTCGCGGTGACATCCCGGTTTCCAAGTGGTTGGAAGTTGAAACTTGATTCCACTAATGTAGCACTCAGATTTACTGTATCTCCCCGGTTAATGAGAACTGGGTTGCTCGGTTGTAAACCTTCTAATTGCGTCACTCCAAACACAAACACTGCAGATGAGACGTTCGAGGGCAGGTAATATGGTGACGAGTCTTCAAGGACCTCTACAACCAGTGTTCGTGGTCCACGAATCGTTCCGTTGTTCGAGGTGTCTGTTGGAACTGAAAGGTTGAAACTACCATTGGAAAGTGTTGGAACACCGCTTCTCAAACGCTCTTCAGGGTTTGATTGCCAATAAACATCAAGCCGAACTCCAGAAATGAGCGCACGAGAGTTGTCATCATCGTCGAGGATTTGTCCTTCGAGTGTGAATGGAACTCCAGCAGTGATGGTTGAAGGCAGGTTATCGATTCGAATGTCGGTCGGAACTTGAACAGTAACATCGACGAGAGTACTGTTTCCAGTACGTCGGCTGTTACCGTCAGCAAGCGGATCGGTAAGATCGTCTGCCACCAGTAATTGCAGAGTGTAATCACCAGGAGCGATATTCGTGGTCGTCCAAGTGAACGAGGCATTTCCTTCCGCATCGGTAAGTGCAGTACCAATGGATTGATTCGAATTTCCGAAGTCCCAAATGTATTGAACCGTCACTCCAGAAACGTTTGATTGATCGGCAACATCCAACACTGTAGCATTGATGGTGATTTCATCCCCAGAAACAAAATTAATTGGATTTCGTTCTGATTTAACAACAAATTCGGATTCAATTCCAACTTCGAGTGAAGGGAAAGTGGGAGGATTTGGTGGAACTGAAGAGTCAACAAGACGGAAGTATGCACCGCCAAGTGGAGCCATAGATTCAAAGTCGAAATTGATCGCTGCAAAGTATGCATTGGAAGGTAAAGTCGTTGGCATGACGACTGTGAGGTTGAATTCACCTGTTGAATTATTCAACATACCATTGGCTAAATCGAATGGTAAGCCCTCGGTAGTAAACAATGTCGCAGAAATTCCGGTATCGTTTCCAAGTACACGCTCTGTAGTGTATTGAGCATCGAATATGTCTCCAACAATATATGTTGTATTTCCGAGGTGTGTCCAGTCTTGAACAAGACTCAAATTCCATGCGACTTCGGCTTGGACACGAATTGAACCTGACTTATTTGCAGGTTGATACAACTTCGAGCCATTAAATTGAATCTCAAGGGGATAATCACCTGCCCGTAATGTTGAATTGAGCAACCAAGACACGGATATAAGCGATGAAGGTGGATCTGTCGTCGTATTGACCCATGTCCCATTGAATGTAAAGGAGTAATTTCCGGGTACAGTGAGTCCGACCTCAGCACCTATGTGATTCGAAAGCTGAATCAGGATATCAGTTGGTTCACCCCTCAATTGAGGTGTTGCAATGATTTCGAAATTTAAAATACCGACAAGGACGAATGGTACTGATGCGCTAAGATTCGCATCATCAGTTGATTCATATTGATCGGGGTAAAACCGTAATCGAACCTCTAGTTCCCCTGCTGCAACACTCGTATTCGATGCGTTTAGATAATGTTGAATGTTGAAATTTCCATTGACTGAAATATTGAAAACTTCAGTCCATCCTGCTCCTGTGTTGTTTTCTCGAATGGATAGCGAAAGATCACCTGACATGCCTGTTGGTGAAGGGCCAATTGTCAAAGCACTACCATTCACCCAAATACTGTCATTGAGTAGAAGAAGACTGGAATTTGTACCTGGACCTTCCAATGTTGCCGTCAAATTTGGCGCATCACGAACATCGAGTGTAAATGGTCGTTCGGATGGAAGCAAGTGGTAGTTAGGACCTACGAGTCCATCTTCTTGTTGAGCCCATCCAGCAAAACCTAATGTCGCACTGAGGTTGGTTTTCGTCTCCAATTCATCCAACGTTAATTCAAGAGACCACGTACCTGCTGAGGAAACTTGTGCAGTGATGTTTTGTGCCCCATTTACTGAAGATACATAGGAAAGCCAAACAGTGGAATTTTCAATGAGTGGAGACGCAATGAACGGTTCATTTTCAAGGCCAATGAAACCTTCAATAATCGTTGTTGCGCCTGCACCGACAATTGGTGCATCAATTGAACTAGGTGAAGTATGGTTGAGTGTAGAATCATCAGTCACATTCAACCACCATGCATTTGTTGGCCCTGTAACGGTTGAATTTGGTGTAAGAATTGTCTGGCCTGAAACGTAACCCTTCTGTTCAACTTGCAGCATTATTGCACCGAAGCCAGGTTGAATAATGTCGAGAGGTGCACCTTCAATCTCGAAAAATCCATTTGAATCTGTTGAGTTGATCTCAATCAAACGTTCAGGGGTGCCTAGACCCGATGCCCCATCGAATGCATCGACTAAAGGCACCAGATAAGCGCGAATCGTATGATCTTCAATTGCAGTTTGGTTCTCAAGGAAGACCAAATTGCCGCTGATTGTGATGTTTGAATCACTTCCATCCCTATCGTAGTTCGATGGAGAATAAAGGATATTTCGAACATCGAGTTCAACTGGGTCAGGACACGGATCGAATGGAACCCATCCAAAGTCCAAGCCACCAGCGGAGGAAGATTGTTGCAAACGCACCTCTCCCCATGTTCTCAAGTGTTGAGCTCCAACGGCATAGCCACTACCTGTCCAATCGCCTCCCTTGAAACCACTAACCAATCGAGCAGGAAGACCTGCCGTACGAGCCATTGTGACAAATGTCGTGGTAAATTCAGCGCACGTTCCTTCGTTTGAAATTCCAAGCAAGTGTGATGATAAATCATCATCTCCAGGAAGGTTTGAACCTTCAAAATTGAGTTTGAATTCTGTCGTTGCATTTCCATCTTTCAAGAAGGTCTGCAAGGCAAGGGCTTGGTCGTATGCGTTGACCGCTGACGCCTCATTGATGACTGCGTTCGTTATGTTGAAAACATTCGAACGTGAATCGGAAAGATTCGTGTAATAGTCTGGAAGGAGTTTCTCGTAATCATATCCTTGTCCTGCAATGCTCGTGCTTGCTAGAGTGGCCCAATCAAAGAAATACTCAGACTGTTGTACAATTATTTCATCCACAAAACCTCCCTCGACATCGTAACGATGTGTGTCGTTTGTCCGATATAATGCAGCGCTGGAATCTGACCAAAACGAAATGTTTGTTGTGTATGCAGGTAACGTCACAGTACTTGCATCGACTGGAGTATTGTACTTGACCTGCCAAACAATCGTTGTATTTGCAAAACTTGTACTTGCCATATGGGTTGAATTGGAATATGGTGCGACAATCTCTTGTTTTGGATGAATGGAATCATCGTGCGAGAATGAATTCCCAGTTGGAATATCATTTGTGTAGGTTCGCCAATATTTTTCCAAACCAAAGTCGACAGCTCCAGTTGTGTTGTTGGCCCAAAAGATGACTTGATCTTGAGGGATGTCATCTGTAGGATCAAACAAATTGAAAGGAGCTTGAACACAGTCAAAAATCCAGAATTGGGATGGACACTCAGCACCATCAAGCATACCTCCGCCATCAGTGTCTGGATTTCTCCAATCCGATCCAGTGGCATTTTCAATTGCATCAGGAAGTCCATCGTTATCGAAATCTTCGGGCAAGAGATCATCCGTTGGATCGTTTTCTGGATTGGTGTTATCAAAATATTCAGTTCGATCATCAACACCACCATTGTCTGTATCAAAAAGCAAGTAATCTGTCACATACACATCGCTTGAACCGTTTCCGATACCGATGAATGCCAAGTTACAGCCAGTGGTATTTTCAAAGTACGAGTTCAAACCATCGCCATCAGGATCTAAAGTATTGAAACAAGGTTCCGTTGGGTCTGTATTGTCAAAGACCTCATCAAAATCGTCGACGCCATCACCATCGGTATCAACAAGCGTAGGATTCGAAAACCAACCGTACGTGCCGAGTAATTCTTCCCAATCAGCAAGTCCATCACCATCTGTATCTCTGTAATCATCATCGCAGTAATTTCGAGTGTTTGTAATGGTTCCATCTTGGGTTGCTGATGTGTGACAAAAGGAACCATTTCTGCTCTCGATTGAAGAAGGTGTTCCTGTAGGTGCTGGAGCTACGCCTTGAAGCGCATTGTTTACAATCGAAATGGACTGATAGAAGAACGCAACATAAGTTCCAGAGTTGTTGTAGTACCCAATCCCACCATTTGGATTAAATCCACTCGCATCCAAGACGAAGAGTTGGTTTGCAGAACTGAATGAAACGTAGCTGGTTGCAAAATTGACCAATGAATCACAAGGGTCTGTTCCGTGGCTTACGTTGCGTTCATCACCATCGTTTATACCACCAAAATCGGTGTCGGCAACATTCCATTCTGTGCACGATAAATTCTCTTCCCAATTTTGAAGGCCATCGTTGTCTTCATCTCCTGAATCTTCTCTTCGAGTAGGATCTGTTTCTCCCGCATCAACGATTCCGTTCCCATTTGCATCCTCGTCTCCATCATCAAAGGCGTCCCCGTCAGTATTGTTATTCCGAGGATCAGATGCTTGCGGAGGGTTGCCGTAAGCACTGTTGATTTCAACACCGTCTGGTATTCCATCGTTATCTGTATCACGGCTCGTCGGGTCTGTCAACAACGTAAGTGCTTCATAAGAATCATTCAAACCATCGTTATCAGTATCACTGTTTTGAGGGTTGGTGGATGTAATGCCATCAACTTCAGCAGTAAGTGTTGCACATGCACCAGGACCTATACCTTGAACTGGGTCACAAGGAGACACCGTTTCTGTTGGAACTCCATCAGGACCTTGGCGGAAACAAGGGACTCCAGCACAATTTGTTGTCCAAGCAGGGTTTACATATTCCATGAGATTGATAAGCCCATCTCCATCAGGATCGCCATTTGCTCCATCAGCATTCGAAGGACTTGTGGCGTTTAGGCCATTTGCAGCCTCCCAACCATCAGGCATTCCATCCCCATCTGTATCCCATCCGTTCGGATCTTCGTCAACAATGCCATCGCCGTCATCATCATCTGACGAACAATCAGCATCACCATCGTTGTCGGAGTCAGCTGCATCCAACTGACCATCTTTGTCGTCATCGAATCCATTTGCGCAGACGTTCCCTACGGGGTCTTCGTCACACAGGATGATGTTTCCTGTACCATCTGAACCAACATCTCCACACTTCGGTTGATTGAATTGCATGGAATCTTCTTCATTCCAATCATTGACTGGGATGGTCCCATTCCACCAAACTCCATTATCGAGTACACCTGTCGTAGCCGGATTATCCCAATTGGTTGGTTGGAGGTAAGAGTATTCCTGAAGATTCGACATTCCATCTCCATCAGGATCACCGACGGCTCCATCACCACCCGTTGCTGAGAGAGGGTCAAGCCCGTATTTCCATTCCCAACCATCTGGTAGCCCATCATTATCTGAATCCCAGTCCGTTGCTGCAGTATTAATGAGATATTCAAGACCGTATGTTAAACCATCCCCATCCAAATCAGATGCTGCACTGACTTCTTCGGTGATGAAATCGATTGTCGTCATCGTAGAAAGGACCATTAATGCAACTAAAAAGACAGACTGCGCCACTGTTCGACGTTGTGAACGATTGGATTTTATCACGGCATCAGAGCCGGTTCCCAACGTAGCCGCTTCAATCATATGCTATGCTCTTCATAATAGCACATAAGGGAAATGGTACGTTGTTCATACAAACTACGATTCATCTTCGACCGAATCAAGTTCAATAAGTTCCAAATCAAGGTCATCAAATTCCTCGACAGGAGCAGGTTCATCACCCATTTCTTCCAACTCAATTTCATCACTTTCAATCGAGTCATATAGACTCGGTTCAACCATTGCTGCATACATTTGAGCCTTGACTTTGTATTGACCTCGACGATACAACCCAAATCCTGCGAGAATAAGTACGGAAAGGAAAAGGGCAAGAGTAGTTGGTTCAGGATCTTCTATCTCACTCAAGATTGAATTGATGAGGCTTGAACTTTCAGTCTTAAATTCAAAGGTTGGCTTTTGAATGTAACACAGGTTGTCAGTACATTCTTGGTAGCTGGTAGGAGTCACGGTTAACTCAAATTCTACAACTTCACCGCTCTTTATTTTATCAGGAGCCGTGATTTGCATGGTAAAGTCATCCGAGGAAAACGCTTCAAGAGTGAACGATATAATTTCTCCATCATCAAGTGTTGCATCCCAGCCATCGGGTGCCTTGACGGATATGACTACATCGACCTCGACATTGTTCAAGTTATCAATCCGGTAGTCGAGATCGATCGTTTGTCCCGAACCAACAAGAGTCGTCTGAGATTTTTGTTCAACGATGAGATTACCCGGAATGACTTCCTCATCCACTTGAATGGTTAACGGGAGGTCAAAGTATCGAGGCTCATCATCACCGTTTGCTTCTTCAGCAACTTGGAGATACACAACGTGCGTTCCCGCCTCAACCTGTTGACGGATGGTCACTTCAACTTCGATGTCAAAGTATTGACCTCCTGTAAGCGGGGCAACGAGTGCTATGTTTCCTTCGATATCGGTAATTTCGTACAACCAAGTAGCATAAGCAGGATCGTTGTCGATATTCCGTTGCAAGGCGGCAGGATTTTTGATGACCCAATTTGTCGTTCCTGCATCGTCTGAAGAGTCGGTGATTCTGACGTTGTACGTAACAGTAGAGCCTGGTGAAACGGGGCCGATTTGTCCGAGGACACCTCAATCGTAATCGGAAATAACTTCACCAACGATG